>DATIUR010000042.1:0-22256 GCA_035466675.1 Anaeromyxobacteraceae bacterium
CGACCAACGGGGTGGACCCGGTCTCCCGCCGCGAGCTGTGGGCGCTCCTGCACGAGTTCGTGCACGGCGGGATGACGGTGCTCGTCTCCACGCCCTACATGGACGAGGCGGAGCGCTGCGGGCGGGTGGCCCTGGTGCACCACGGCCGGGTGCTCCTCGAGGGGGAGCCGGGCCGCCTGCTCTCCGGCTTCGAGGACGAGACCTTCGAGGTCCGCGGCGGCGACCGCGACCGGCTCGACGCGCTCCTGGCCGCCCATCCGGCGGTGCGGGCCGCCTCGCCGGCGGGCTCCCGGCTCCGGATCGCGGCGGCGCGCGGGGCGGGACCGGAGATCGCGTCCGCGGTCGGGACGCTCGGCGCGACGCTGGAGCCGACGCCGCCGGGCTTCGAGGACCTCTTCCTGGCCCGGATCCGGGAGGAGAAGCGATGAGCGCCGCGATCGAGGCCGCGTCCCTCACGCGGCGCTTCGGGACGTTCACGGCGGTGGACGCGGTGACCTTCCAGGTCGAGCGGGGGGAGATCTTCGGCTACCTGGGCGCGAACGGGGCCGGGAAGTCCACCACCATCCGGATGCTCACGGGGCTCCTGGCGCCCACCTCGGGCGAGGCGCGGGTGGCCGGCCACGACGTGGCCCGCAGCCCGGAGTCGGTGAAGTCCTCCATCGGCTACATGTCCCAGAAGTTCTCCCTCTACCTCGACCTGCCGGTCATGGAGAACCTGCTCTTCTTCGGCGGCGCCTACGGGCTCTCGGGCCGGGCCCTGCGGGCGCGGGCGGAGGAGCTGCTGGAGCGGACCGGCCTCGCCGAGCACGCCCGCGACACGACCGGCGCCCTGCCGGGCGGCATCCGGCAGCGCCTGGCCCTCGCCTCGTCCCTCCTGCACGCGCCGGAGGTGGTCTTCCTGGACGAGCCGACGGCGGGGGTCGACCCGGTGGCCCGGCGCGCCTTCTGGCGGCTCATCCGCGATCTGGCCCGGGAGGGGACCACCGTCTTCGTGACCACGCACTACCTCGACGAGGCGGAGTATTGCCGCCGCATCGGCCTGATGGTGGACGGGCGCCTCGTCGCGCTCGACACGCCGGCCGGGCTCAAGCGGACCTGGGTCCCCGAGCGCGTCCTCATCGCCCGCGGGCGGGACCTGGCGGGCGCCGCGGGGGCGCTGGCGGCGGTGCCGGGCGTGCGCGACGTCGCCCCCTTCGGCGCCGGGCTGCACGTCCGCGTCGAGGCCGGGCGGGAGGCGGAGCGCGAGGTGGCGACCGCGCTCGTCGCGGCCGGGGCGCGCGACGTGCAGGTGGAGGCGGCCGAGCCCTCGCTGGAGGACGTCTTCCTCGCGGTGGTGGGGCGCGAGGCGGGCGGGGAGGCCGCGCCGTGAGGACCCGGATCCGCAGGGCGCTCGTGCGCATCGGCGCCATGGCGGCGAAGGAGACGCAGCACGTGCTGCGCGACCCGCGCACCCTCTACATGTCGCTGGGCATGCCGGTGGTGCTCCTGTTCCTGTTCGGCTACGGGCTCTCCTTCGACCTCGAGCGGATCCCCATCGCGGTCGAGGACCGGGACCGGACCGAGGCGTCCCGCTCGCTCGTCGCGGCCCTGACCGCGCCGGGTGAGCTCGAGGAGGTGGCCCGGATCGAGATCGGGGAGGCCGAGGCCCTCTTCCGCCGGGGGAAGGCGCTCGCGGCCCTGGTGGTGCCGGAGGGCTACGCCCGCGACCTCGCGGCCCGGCGCACCGTGCCGCTCCAGCTCCTGGTGGACGGGGCGGACGTGGTCGTGGCGAACCAGATCCTCTCCAAGGCCGACGCCCTGGTGCGCGCCGAGGCGCGCCGCCTGCTCGGGCCGGACCTGGCCGACGCCGCCCCGCCCATCCAGGTGAACGTCTTCACCCTCTACAACCCGGAGGGGCGCTCGGCGCTCTTCATGGTGCCCGGGCTGGCGGTCTACCTCCTCGCCATCACCGCGGTGCTCCTCACCGCCCTCACCATCGCCGGGGAGTGGGAGCGCGGCTCGATGGAGCAGCTCTTCGCCTCGCCGGTGGGGCGCCTCGAGATCGTGCTCGGCAAGCTCCTGCCCTACCTGGTGCTCGGCATCCTCGAGCTGCAGCTGGTGGTGGCCTTCGGCGCGCTCGCCTTCGATCTGCCCATCCGGGGGAACGGCGCGCTGCTCTTCGCGTTCGGGTTCGTCTTCCTGGTGGGCATGCTGGGGCAGGGCCTGCTCGTGTCGGTGGTGGCCCGGAACCAGCTCGTGGCCACGCAGGCGGGCGCGCTCTCGGCCCTCCTGCCCTCGCTCCTGCTCTCGGGCATGGTCTTCCCCATCGAGAACATGCCCACGGTGCTCCAGGCCCTCTCCCGGGTCGTGCCGGCGCGCTACCTCGTGCACGCGCTCCGCGGCCTGCTCCTCAAGGGGAACGGCATGGACGTCCTCTGGCCCGACCTCGTCGCGATGGCCGCCTTCGCGGTGGCGGTGCTGGCCGTCGCCACCGTCCGCTTCCAGAGGAGGCTCGCGTGAGCCCCGCCCCCTCGCCGTCGCGCCCCTCGCCCCGCGTCCAGCTCGCCGCGGTCTTCCGCAAGGAGGTGGGCCAGACCGTCCGCGACCGGCGCGTGATGTTCCTGCTCATGGTCGCCCCGCTCGTGCAGACCGTGGTGTTCGGGTTCGCGGTGGACTTCGAGGTGGACCGGGTGCCCACCGTGGTGGCGGACGCGGACGGGAGCCTCGAGTCGCGCGAGCACGCGCGCCGCCTCCTGGCCGACCGGACCCTCCTCGCGGCCGGCGCCGCCGCGAGCCCGGCCGAGGCGGAGCGGGCCATCGACCGCGGGGACGCGGCCGCCGCCCTGGTCCTGCCCCGGCGCCTGGGCGCGGATCTGGCGGCCGGCCGGCCGGCCCGGGTCCAGGTGCTCCTCGACGGCACCGATCCGAACCGGGCCAACGTCGCGGGCGCGGCCGCCTCCCGGTACTTCGGCGAGCTGGGCGAGCGGATGGCCCGGGAGCGGCTGGCCGCGCGCGGCGTCCCCGAGCCTCCCCGCATCGACCTCGTGCCGCGGCTGCTCTACAACCCGGAGCTCCGGACCCCGCCCTTCATGGTCCCGGGCATCGCCGCCATGCTGCTCGTCATCGTGACCACCCTCACCTCGGCCATGGGGCTGGCGCGGGAGCGGGAGATGGGCACGCTGGAGCAGGTGCTGGTGACGCCCATCTCCCCGCTCCTCCTCCTGGTCGGGAAGATGGCCCCCTTCGTGGTGATCGGCCTGGTGGACGTGATGCTGCTCGTGGGCGTGGGGACCTGGCTGTTCGACATCCCCATCCGCGGCAACCCCGCCGTCTTCCTGGTGGGCACGCTCGTCTACCTCATGACCACGCTCGGGGTGGGGCTGCTCATCTCCACGGTCTCCTCGACGCAGCAGCAGGCCTTCCTGGGCGGCTTCCTGTTCGCCATACCGGCCATCATCCTGTCGGGCGTGATGACGCCCATCCGCGCCATGCCGCAGTGGCTGCAGCTCGTGACGAGGCTCAACCCGCTCCGCTACTTCGTCGAGGTGATGCGCGGCGTCCTGCTCCGGGGGGCGGGGTTCGCCGAGCTCTGGCCGCAGCTGGCCGCCCTGCTGGTGCTCGGCTCGCTCATCCTGGCCGTGGCCACCCGGCGCTTCCACAAGCGGCTCGCCTGATCGCCCGGAGGGTCCGGACCGCCGCGTTGCGCGCCGGCCCGCGGTCGGGGGTAGACTGCCGGCGCGATGGAGCCGGTGGTCTCGATCCGGGGCGTGTCGAAGCGGTTCGGCGATCTGGTCGCCCTCGAGCGGGTGGACCTCGACGTCCTCCCCCAGGAGATCTTCGCCCTGCTCGGTCCGAACGGCGCCGGCAAGACCACGCTCATCAGCATCGTGGCGGGGCTGCTCCGCGCCACCACCGGGAGCGTCCGGGTGCTCGGGCGCGACGTGGTGTCGGACTACCGCTTCACCCGCCGGGCCATCGGGCTCGTGCCCCAGGAGATCAACTTCGACCCCTTCTTCAACGTCGAGGAGACCCTGCGGATCCAGGCGGGGTACTTCGGGGTCCGCCTCTCGGAGGCGCGGCTGGTCGAGATCCTCGAGGCCCTGGACCTGCTCCAGAAGCGCCGGACCAACTCGCGGGCGCTCTCCGGGGGCATGAAGCGGCGGCTCCTCATCGGGAAGGCGCTCGTGCACGAGCCGCGGGTCCTGTTCCTGGACGAGCCCACCGCCGGCGTGGACGTCGAGCTGCGGCGCGCCCTGTGGCGCCACGTTCGCAAGCTGCGCGACCGCGGCACCACCGTGGTGCTCACCACCCACTACCTGGAGGAGGCGGAGGAGCTGGCCGACCGGGTGGGCGTCATCGACCGTGGCCACCTGCTCGTGGTCGAGGGAAAGGACGAGCTGCTCGCCCGCCACGGGCGGCGGACGCTGCGCGCCACCCTCGCGAGCCCCGCCGCGTCGCTCCCCCCTGCGCTGGCCGCGCTCGGCGCGCGGCTCGAGGACGGCGGGGCCACGCTGGCGGTGGAGTCGGGGGGGGACGGCGCCCTGGGCGAGGCCGCCCTGGCGCTCTCGGCGGCGGGGCTCGGGGTCCGCGACGTGGAGACCACCCGCACCCGGCTGGAGGACGTCTTCGTCCGGCTGGTCGGGGCGTCCCGGCCGCCGCCCGCCGGGGGGGACGGGGAGGAGGCGCCGTGATCTCCCTCGGCGTCCGGACGCTCTTCGCCAAGGAGGTGCGCCGCTTCATGCGCGTGCCCGGGCAGACCGTGCTCTCCCCGCTCGTCACCACCACGCTCTACTTCGTCGTGTTCGGGTGGTCGCTCGGCGCGCGCCTGCGGGAGGTCGAGGGGGTCTCCTACGCCCGCTTCATCGTGCCGGGTCTCGTGGTGCTGGGCGCGCTCACGAACGCCTACCTCAACACCGCCTCGTCGCTCTTCGTGATGAAGCTGCAGGGGACCGTGGTGGACCTGCTCGTCTCGCCGCTCTCCTACGGGGAGATCCTGGCCGGCTTCCTCGGGGCGGCCGTGGTGCGCGGGATGCTGGTGGCCGGGGTGATGTGGTCGGTGGCCGCCGTCTTCACCGGCTTCGAGATCGCCCACCCCGTCCTGGCGGTGGGGCTGCTCCTGCTCGCCTCCCTGGCCTTCGCCGCGCTCGGGCTCGTCACGGCCATCTGGGCCACCAGCTTCGAGCAGGTGAACTTCTTCCCGACCTTCCTCATCACGCCGCTCACGTTCCTGGGAGGCGTCTTCTACTCGGTGGAGATGCTCCCGGCCGGGCTGCGCGAGTTCACCTTCGTGAACCCCGTCTTCTACCTGGTGGACGGCGTCCGCTACGGGCTCCTGGGCCTCTCCGACGCCGCCCCGGCGGTCGGCGCCGCGCTGGCGGCCGCGCTCGCGGCCGGCTCGGTGGCGCTGGCCTACGCCGTCCTCCGCTCCGGCTGGCGCCTGCGCGGATGAGCGCGCCGCGGCCGGGGCGGATCGATTTTCTGGATCGGATTCGCCGGTTTGGGGCTAAACTACCCGGCCCCTTCCCAGAGGGCGAACCCCAGGATCGTCAGCTGCATCTCGGAGGTATGTCCATGCGTCGCCTGTCCGCCGTCCTGCTCGTCGCGCTGGCCGTGGCGGGATGCAAGAAGTCGGAGCCGCCGCCGCCCCCGCAGCCGGAGACGGCCGGCGGAGTCCCTGGAGGCCCCGCCCCGGCGGGCGCCATCACCGGCAAGGTCCTCGAGCGCCTGGACGCGCCTCCCTACTCCTACCTGCGGCTCGAGACCGCCGCGGGCGAGGTCTGGGCGGCGGTCCCGAAGACCGACGTGGCGAAGGGCGCCGGCGTGACGGTCGAGGGGCCCATGCCGATGGAGAAGTTCGAGTCGAAGACGCTCGGCCGCAAGTGGGACCTCGTCTACTTCGGGACGCTCGCCGGCGCGGGGGCGCAGGCCGCCGGTCCCGCGGGCACGGCGCCCGGGATGCCCCCCGGCATGCCGCCCCCGGGCATGATGCCGCCGGGCGGCGGGCGGATGGAGCCGGGCGTCATGGCCGCGCAGCACGCGGCCGCCGCCGCCGGCCCCGAGGACACGGGCGAGATCAAGGTGGCCAGGGCGAGCGGCGCCGACGCGCGGACCGTGGCCGAGACCTGGGCGCAGCGCACGCAGATCAAGGACAAGAGCGTCTCGATCCGCGGCAAGGTGGTCAAGTTCAACGAGAACATCATGGGGAAGAACTGGGTGCACCTGCGCGACGGCACCGGCGCGGCCGGCAAGGACAACGACATCACCGTCACCACCGGCGACAAGGTGGCGGTGGGCGACGTGGTGACGGCCAGGGGCACGGTCCGCGTCGACAAGGACTTCGGCGCCGGGTACGCCTATCCCGTCATCGTCGAGGACGCGAAGCTCTCGAAGTAGCCGCCGTGTCCGGGCGGGCGGCGATCGAGGTCGAGGTTCAGGATCTCGCCCGCGCCTGGTCCTCGGGCGACCGGGCGGACCCGGCCCTGCGCCGGAGCTGCCAGGCGCGCCTCGACGCCCTGCGCCGACGCTGGCGGGCGGACCCGGGCGGCTTCGGGCCCGAGGCCGTGGCGCGGCTCCGGGCGGTCGCCGAGGCGCTGCGGGCCCGCGTGGCCGCCGCCGGTCCCTCGCCGCACGAGGTGCTGCGGGAGGTCTTCGGCCACCTCGCCTTCCGGCCCGGGCAGGAGGAGGTCGTCCAGGCGGTGATGGCGGGGCGCGACTGCGTCGGCGTCATGCCGACCGGGGCGGGGAAATCGCTCACCTACCAGATCCCGGCGCGGGTGCTGGGCGGGACCACGCTCGTCGTCTCGCCGCTCATCGCGCTCATGAAGGACCAGGTGGACGCGATGGAGCGGGTGGGGCTGCGGGCCACCTTCCTCAACTCGAGCCTCTCGCCGGAGGAGCGGCGCGCCCGGGTGGAGCGCCTGCGCCGGGGAGATCTGGAGATCGTCTACGCCGCGCCGGAGGGGCTGGAGGGCTCGGTGGGGGCCGCGCTGTCGGGCGTGCCGCTCTCCCTCATCGCGGTGGACGAGGCCCACTGCATCAGCCACTGGGGCCACGACTTCCGGCCGGCCTACCGGAACCTCTCCGGGCTCAAGGCCCGCTTCCGGGCCCCGGTGCTGGCCCTCACCGCCACCGCCACGCGCGAGGTGGTTCGGGACATCGTGGCGCAGCTCGGCATGCGCGACCCGCTGCTCGTGCGCGGATCCTTCTTCCGCCCGAACCTGCGCCTGCGGGCCCTGAAGAAGGGAGCGAGCGGAGGCGTCGCCACGCGCGACGCGCTGCTCCGGCTCGTGGCGGGGCGGCGCCGGGAGAGCGGCATCGTCTACGGCCTCAGCCGGAGGGCGGTCGAGGAGACCACCGCGCTGCTCCGGTCGCACCGCGTTCGTGCCGCCGCCTACCACGCCGGGCTCGACGCGGAGACGCGCAACCGCGTCCAGGACGCCTTCCGGAAGGGGGCGGTGGACGTGGTGGTGGCCACGGTCGCCTTCGGGATGGGCGTCGACAAGCCCGACATCCGCTTCGTGATCCACCGCGACCTGCCGCGGTCGGTCGAGGCCTATGCCCAGGAGGTGGGCCGGGCCGGGCGCGACGGCGCGCCCGCCGACTGCGTGCTCCTCTACTCCTGGGTCGACGTGCTCGCCTGGGACCGGATCCTCGACGAGGCCGAGCCGGAGCTGGCCGCCTGGCAGCGCCGTCAGGTGCGGGCCGTCTTCCGGATGGCCGAGGCGGAGGGCTGCCGCCACCAGCGGCTGGTCGGACACTTCGGCGAGGCCATCGCGCCCTGCCGCGACGCCTGCGATCGGTGCCTGGGCGCCGACGTGCTTCCCGCCGAGGCGCCCCTGCCTCCGGGTCCCCGCCGGCGGAGGCGCCCTAGAGCGGCAGGAGGGCGCCGTAGTCGAAGAGGATCCTGAGGTAGAAGCAGCCCTGGACGTCGGCGGTCCAGTCGCCCCGCGGCAGCCCGCCCGAGTACTCGGCGCGCAGGTTCATGGTGCCGGCCTGGAGATAGGGCGCCAGGTCGGCGTCCATGGGGCCCACCGCGGCGATCTCGGTGGTGGCCGGGGTGACGGGGTTGCGCACGTAGGTCGCCACCTCGACCTCCGGCAGCACGCCGCTCGGGTCGTAGACCACCACCCGCACCGAGTCCACCGCCCCGAAGTCGTAGCCGGGGTCGGTGACCGGGTCGGTGGAGACGAGCCGCGTGTCCAGGCGCGCCACCCGGAGCTCGTACTCGACGTTCGGGTTCGTGAGCGCGGGGAAGTGTCCGCCCAGGTCGTAGGCCACGTCGCGCGAGGTGCTCGGGTCGGCGTTCGTGCCGGCGAACGGGAAGGCCGGCAGGGTCACGCAGGCCTGCGGGATCTCCATCTCGGCGAAGAGGAGGGGCCCGCCGCAGCCGGCCAGCAGGACGGGGAGGGAGGCGAGGGCGGCGGCGGTGCGTGCGCGCATGCGGGGATGGCCGGCTAGAAGTAGTAGAGGACGCCCACCTTCACGGAGGGCAGGGTGGCCCGGAGCCGCGGGTCGGACACGTTCACGATGGCGGTCGAGCCGCCGGCGGCGTCGATCGTCTCCGCCACCCCGTGGATCACCGTCCACAGGTAGGAGAGGCCGGCCCGCACGCTCAGGCTGATGCCGCGCGGCGAGCCGATCTCCAGGCCGATCTGGGCGGAGGCGTAGTTGTACCCGACCCGCTCCAGGAGCGGCCGGACCTCCGCCGGGACGCCGTTCGCCTCGTCCACGATCCAGGTGAGGTCGGAATCGAAGTAGCGTCCGGCCTCCACGTTCAGGGACGGGGAGACGGCCCAGCGGAAGGGCAGCCAGCCGATCCCGCCGCGCACGCCGTATCCCGCCACGTTGTAGGCCCCCCCGAGGGTGAAGCGAACCGACTCCACCGGGCGGAAGACGGCCGAGATGACGGCCCCGTCGGGCAGGCCCGCGTCGAGCATCAGGCCGAATCGGGGGAGGCCCTCCGCCGCGGGCGGCGGGGAGGCGGGGGCGGACTCCGGCTCGGCCAGGGCGACGGCGGGGGCGAGGAGGAGCAGGGCGGCGAGGCGCATTCGGGGCGGCAGCGAGTCGACGGGTCGGAGCCTACCGGACCAGGGCGGGTGGGATGCAATCCCGCATGCCGGCGCTACCCGATCGACCTCTCCCGCAGCCGATCGGCCACCTCGCCCCGCGCCTTTCGGGGGACCCGGGCCGTGGCGGCCGCCCGGGTCGCCCCGGCCGGCGCGCCGCCAGGTGCTTCTCCGGGGTGGGGTACCCGCGCGATTTCCGTGGTGCGGACCGGGGGAATCATTACATCATCGACAAACTGGACCGTTTTGGTCCATGATGGCTCCCACAGCCGAGACCGCAGCGGTCGAAGGTGGGAGCCAGCTCCGGCCGATCGGAGTCGCGAGACCAGATGATCCGGATGAGCAAGCTGACCGACTACGCCATCGTGCTCCTCGCGCATCTCGCGCAGCAGGGCGCCACGCGGACCGCCCAGGGGCTGGCGGAGCGCTCGCACGTGCCCCTCCCCACCGTCTCGAAGCTCTGCAAGGAGCTGTCGCGCGCCGGCATCCTGGTCTCGCACCGCGGGCGCCGCGGCGGCTACTCCCTCGCCCGGCCGGCCGACCGGATCACGGTGGCCGAGATCGTCGAGGCGCTGGAGGGCCCCATCGCCCTCACCGAGTGCGTCACGCCCGGCAGCCGCTCCTGCGAGCTCGAGCTCGTCTGCCCGGCGCGCGGGAGCTGGGACCCCATCAGCCGCGCCATCCACGGCGCGCTCGAGAACCTGCCGCTCTCGGCCATCGCTCCGTTCCGGCTCGCGCCCAGCGAGGCCGGGGCCGCTCCGGGGGTGAGCGCATGACCACCGCGCAGCAGCTCAAGGAGCTCACCGAGCAGAAGTACAAGTACGGCTTCGTCACCGACATCGAGGAGGACCGCGTCCCCCGGGGCCTGACCGAGGGGATCGTCCGCCTCATCTCCGAGAAGAAGGGCGAGCCGCAGTTCCTGCTCGACTGGCGGCTCAAGGCCTTCCGCCACTGGCTGGGGATGGAGGAGCCGGGCTGGGCGAACGTGCGTTACCCGAAGATCGACTTCCAGGACATCTTCTATTACTCCGCGCCGAGGCAGAAGATCGCCCCGGGGTCGATGGACGAGGTGGACCCCGAGCTCAGGCGGGCCTTCGAGAAGCTGGGCATCCCGCTGGCCGAGCAGCAGCGGCTGGCCGGCGTGGCGGTGGACGCCGTCTTCGACTCGGTCTCGGTGGCCACCACCTACAAGAAGAAGCTGGCCGACCTCGGCATCGTCTTCTGCTCCTTCTCGGAGGCGGTCCGCGAGCATCCCGCCCTGATCGAGCGCTGGCTCGGCTCGGTGGTCCCCTACACCGACAACTTCTACGCGGCCCTGAACAGCGCCGTCTTCTCCGACGGCTCCTTCGTCTACATCCCCAAGGGCGTGCGCTCCCCCATGGAGCTCTCCACCTACTTCCGCATCAACGCGAAGGACACGGGCCAGTTCGAGCGCACGCTCATCGTCGCCGACGAGGGGAGCCACGTCAGCTACCTGGAGGGCTGCACCGCCCCCATGCGCGACGAGAACCAGCTGCACGCCGCGGTGGTCGAGCTGGTGGCCCTCGAGGGCGCCCACATCAAGTACTCGACCGTCCAGAACTGGTACCCCGGCGACGCCGAGGGCAAGGGCGGCATCTACAACTTCGTCACCAAGCGCGGCAAGGCCATGCGCAAGGCGAAGATCAGCTGGACGCAGGTGGAGACCGGCTCGGCCATCACCTGGAAGTATCCCTCCTGCATCCTCCAGGGCGACGACGCGGTGGGCGAGTTCTACTCGGTGGCGCTCACCAACCACCGCCAGCAGGCCGATACCGGGACGAAGATGATCCACATCGGGAAGAACACCCGGTCGACCATCATCTCCAAGGGCATCAGCGCCGGCCGGGGCCAGAACACCTACCGGGGCCTGGTCAAGATGCTGAAGGGCGCGGTGGGCGCCCGCAATCACTCGCAGTGCGACTCGCTCCTCATCGGAGACCGGTGCGGGGCCCACACGTTCCCGACCATCGAGGTCCGCCATCCCTCCGCGAAGGTGGAGCACGAGGCGACCACCTCGAAGATCGGCGAGGACCAGCTCTTCTACTGCCGGCAGCGCGGGATCCCGGAGGAGGACGCCGTCTCGATGATCGTGAACGGGTTCGCCAAGCAGGTCCTGAAGGAGCTGCCCATGGAGTTCGCGGTGGAAGCGCAGAAGCTCCTCGGCATGAGCCTGGAAGGGAGTGTCGGGTGACGCCGAGGAGCTTCGGAGCGTTTCGAACGTCGCCGCAGAAGCGGCGCGGCATGAGCCTGGAAGGGAGTGTCGGATAGTGAAGACGCTGCTGAAGGTCGAGGGGCTCCGGGCCCGGATCGGGGACCAGGAGATCCTGAAGGGGGTGGACCTGGCCATCCGCCCGGGCGAGGTCCACGCCATCATGGGGCCGAACGGCTCGGGCAAGTCCACCCTGGCCCAGGTGCTGGCGGGTCGGGACACCTTCGAGGTCACCGGCGGGCGGGTCACCTTCGACGGGGCCGACCTGCTCGCGCTCGCCCCCGAGGTCCGCGCCGCCAGGGGGCTCTTCCTCGGCTTCCAGTACCCGGTGGAGATCCCGGGCGTGGCGAACCTCTACTTCCTGCGCACGGCGCTGAACGCCGTCCGGAAGGCGCGCGGCGAGGAGGAGCTGGACGCGATGGACTTCCTCTCCCTGGCCAGGGAGAAGATGAAGCTCGTCGAGCTCGATCCCGCCTTCGGGAGCCGCTCGCTCAACGAGGGGTTCTCCGGCGGGGAGAAGAAGCGGAACGAGGTGTTCCAGATGGCGGTGCTCGAGCCCCGGCTCGCCATCCTCGACGAGATCGACTCCGGGCTCGACATCGACGCCCTCAGGGTGGTGGCCGGCGGGGTGAACGCGCTGCGGGGGCCGGACCGGTCCCTCGTGCTCGTGACCCACTACAAGCGGCTGCTCGAGTACGTCCGGCCCGACGTCGTGCACGTGATGGCGCACGGGCGCATGGTGCGGTCCGGCGGCCCGGAGCTGGCCGACGAGCTCGAGAAGAGCGGCTACGCCTGGGTGGCCGGGGAGAAGCCCGAGGTGGCCCGGGCCGTGGGGGTGTGACCGTGGCGGAGGAGAAGGGGATCGCCCGGATCGAGGTGCCGGCGGGCGGCCCGGCCTGGTGGCGGGAGGCCCGGGAGCGGGCCGCTGCCCGCTACCGCGAGATGGGGGTGCCCACCACGCGCCAGGAGGAGTGGCGCTTCACGAGCCTCGCGCCCCTCGCGCCCATCGCCCTCGCGCCGGCGCGGCCGGCCGAGGCGGGGTCGCCGCGCGCCCTGCTCGACCTCGCGCCGCAGGCGGAGGGCCCGCGCCTCGTCTTCGCGAACGGCCGCTTCCGCCCCGAGCTCTCCTCGACCGGCGCGCTGCCGGAGGGGGCGGTGCTGGCGAACCTGGGACGGGCCCTGGAGGCCCATCCCGATCTCGTGCGCGCCCACCTCGGTCGCCTCGCCCGCGCCGAGGACCATCCGTTCGTGGCCCTCAACGCGGCCCTGGGCGAGGACGGCGCCCTGCTGGTCCTCCCCGCCGGCGCGGAGATCGAGGACCCGATCCAGGTGGTCTGGATCACCGACGCGCCCGGCGCCTCCGCGGCGACCCACCCGCGGCTCCTCCTGGTGGCCGGGGAGGGCGCGCGGGCCACCGTGGCCGAGATCTTCCTGGGGCGGGGCGACCCGCCCTACCTCACCAACGCCGTGGCCGAGGTGGCCCTGGCCGATCGGGCCCGGGTGGAGCACTACCGGATCCAGGACGAGGCGCCCGGCGCCTTCCACCTGGGGTCCACGCACGTCGAGGAGGGGACCGAGGCGCGCTACGAGAGCCACCAGCTCGTGCTCGGATCCGCGCTGGCCCGGAGCGAGGTGCGGGCGAGGCTCTCCGGGGAGCGCGGGGAGATCGCGCTGACCGGGCTCACCATGACCTCGGGCCGGCAGCACCACGACGTCCTCTCGCTGGTCGAGCACGCCGCGCCCGGCTGCACCACCACCGAGAGCTACAAGGGCATCCTGGACGGCCACGCCCGGGGCGTGTTCGTGGGCCGGATCCGGGTGCTGCCCGGCGCGCAGAAGACGTCCGCCCACCAGCAGAGCTCGAGCCTGCTCCTCTCCGAGGAGGCGGTGGTGAACACCATGCCGCAGCTCGAGATCTTCGCGGACGACGTGAAGTGCGGCCACGGCGGCACGGTCGGCCAGCTCGACGAGGACGCCCTCTTCTACCTGCGCTCGCGGGGTCTCGCGCCGGAGACGGCGCGGAGCCTCCTCATCTACGCCTTCGCCAGCGAGATGGTGGAGCGGATCCGGCCGGCGGCGCTTCGCGCGCGGGTGCGGGACCTCGTCACGGCGCGCCTGCCGGCCGCCGTCCGGCTCCGGGAGGCGGCATGACCGCGGCGAGCCTCGGCGAGCGGGCGGCCCCGATCCGCCCGTCCGGGAGGGTGGAGGCCTACGACGTCGCCCGGATCCGGCGCGAGTTCCCCATCCTCGACCAGCGCGTGCGGGGCAAGCCGCTCGTCTACCTCGACAACGCCGCCACCACCCAGAAGCCGCGGGCGGTCATCGAGGCGGTGAAGCGGTACTACGAGGAGGACAACGCGAACGTCCACCGCGGCGTGCACCTGCTCTCCGAGCGGGCCACCCGCGCCTACGACGAGGCCCGGGCCCGGGTGGCCCGGTTCCTGGGCGCGGCCGACCCGGCCGAGGTGATCTTCGTGCGCGGCACCACCGAGGCGGTCAACCTGGTCGCCCAGACCTTCGGCCGGCGGCGGGTCGGCCCGGGCGACGAGGTGCTGGTCACGAACCTGGAGCACCACTCCAACTTCGTCCCCTGGCAGATGCTGTGCGAGGAGAAGGGCGCCACCCTGCGGGTGTCCCCCGTCACCGACGAGGGCGACCTCGACCTCGACGCGCTCGAGGAGATGCTGGGGCCGCGCACCCGGATCCTGGCGGTGACGCAGGTCTCGAACGCGCTCGGCACGGTCACCCCGCTGGCCGAGATCGTGGCGCGCGCGCACGCGAAGGGCGTGCCGGTGCTGGTGGACGGCGCCCAGGGCGCTCCCCACGCCGGCTTCGACGTGCGGGCCTCCGGCGCGGACTTCTACGCCCTCTCCGGCCACAAGATGTACGGGCCGACCGGGATCGGCGTCCTGTGGGGCCGCCGGGAGCACCTCGAGGCCATGCCGCCCTGGCAGGGCGGCGGCGACATGATCCTCTCGGTCACGGTCGAGAAGACCGTCTACCACCGCATCCCGCACAAGTTCGAGGCCGGGACCCCCGACATCTCCGGCGCGGTCGGGCTCGGGGCCGCGGTGGGCTGGATCGAGTCGGTCGGGATCGCGGCCATCGCCGCCCACGAGCGGTCGCTGCTCGAGCACGCAGTGGCCGCGCTCCGCCAGGTCCCCGACCTCCGGCTGGTGGGGACGCCGCGGGAGCGCGCCGGCGTCGTCTCCTTCCTCCTCGGCGACATCCACCCGCACGACCTCGGCACCATCCTGGACCGGCACGGCGTGGCCATCCGCGCCGGGCACCACTGCGCCCAGCCCCTCATGCGGCGGTACGGCCTGGCGGCCACCGCCCGCGCCTCGGTGGCGGCCTACAACACCCACGAGGAGATCGACGCCCTCGTCCGCGCCCTGCACGCGGCGCGCGAGGTGTTCGCGTAGACGGAGACCCGAATGTCCGAGCTGTCCGATCTCTACCAGGAGGTGGTCCTCGACCACGGGAAGCGGCCCCGCAACTTCGGTCCGCTCGAGGGCGCCACCCACCGCGCCGAGGGGCTGAACCCGCTCTGCGGCGACCACATCACCGTCCAGGCCCGCCTGGAGGGCGACGTGGTGCGGGAGGCGCGCTTCGAGGGGAGCGGCTGCGCCATCTCCAAGGCCTCCGCCTCGGTGATGACCGGCACCGTCAAGGGAAGGAGCGCCGCCGAGGTGGACCGGATCTTCGAGGACTTCCACCGCCTGGTCACCGAGGGGCCCTCCGCGGTGGCCGACCCCGAGGCGCTCGGCAAGCTGGCCGTCTTCGGGGGCGTGCACGACTACCCGACCCGGGTGAAGTGCGCCAGCCTGCCCTGGCACACGCTGCGCGCCGCCATCCGCGGTGGCGGGACGGTCACGACGGAGTAGACGATGCGCCGCGAGCCCGTCAGCCTGAGGCACGCCGTCGAGGCGACGCAGGTGCCGAGTGGATTCCGGGTGGTCCTGCCGGAGGGCACCTGGGTCACGGTGCACCAGGCGCTGGGCGGGCAGTTCACCGCCATGACCGAGCGCGGCGGCCTGGTCCGGATCGAGGGGCGCGACGCGGACGCCCTCGGCCCCGAGTACGAGGAGGAGGCGCGCCGGGCGGCCGAGGCGCAGCAGGCGCTGGCCCAGGGCCCCTTCGAGACCCTCAAGGTCTGGGAGGCCCTGAAGACGGTCTACGACCCGGAGATCCCCGCCTCGATCGTGGAGCTGGGCCTCGTCTACCTCGTCGCCGCCGAGCCCGTCGAGGGCGGGCACAAGGTGGTCGTGCGCATGACGCTGACCGCCCCCGGGTGCGGGATCGGCCCGGTCCTCCTGGACGACGTGCGGCGCAAGGTCCTGGGCGTGCCGGGAGTGAAGGAGGCCGACGTGGACCTGGTCTTCGATCCGCCCTGGGATCCCTCCATGATGACCGAGGCGGCGAGGCTCCAGCTCGGCTTCATGTAGATCCCCCGGTCAGGACTCGATGACGTACTTCAGGACCGTGGAGGCGATGCGGAGCACGTCGCCGTGGCGGAGCGTCTGCTCCTTCACGATCTTCGAGTTCAGGTAGGTCCCGTTGGTCGAGTCCAGGTCCACGAGCACGTGGGCGCCCCCCGACAGGAAGATCCGGGCGTGGCGGCGGGAGGCCTGGTCCGAGCCGACCACGATGGTGTTGGCCGCGTCGCGGCCGAGGGTGACGTCCTCCTCGCCGAGCGGATAGCGCTTCCCCTGCGCGTCCTTGTCGGCGGAGTGGACCACCACCAGGGCAGCCCGAACCGCCTCGGCGCGTCCGACGGCCTGCGGCGCCTTACCCACCCTGGTCTCGTCGAAGTCCATGGCTGCCTCCTCGCACCCATGGTCGTTAGCACGGGCGAGGCGCCGGGAAAAGGGCCCGGCCAAGAGGCTGGCAGGACGGCGGCGCGGCGGCTAGGTTCCGTCTCCATGGAACACCGTCCCCTCGGCCGCTCCGGGCTGCTCGTCTCCCGTCTCTCCCTCGGCGCCATGACCTTCGGCGAGTCGCAGGGCTTCATGAAGGGCGTCACCTCGCCCGACGACGAGGCGCGCCGGGTGCTCGACCGCGCCCTGGACGCCGGGATCGACACCATCGACACGGCCAACGTCTACTCGGAGGGGCGCTCGGAGGAGCTTCTCGGGAGGTGGCTGGAGGGGAAGCGGGACCGGGTCGTGCTCGCCACCAAGTGCCGCTTCCCCACGGCCGGGCTCGATCTCTCCCGGGCGGGGCCGCACACCCACGGCCTGTCGCGCAAGGCCATCCTGCGGGCCTGCGAGGACTCGCTGCGCAGGCTGCGGACGGACTTCATCGACCTTTACCAGGTCCACATGCAGGACCGCTCGGTCCCCATCGAGGAGACGCTCTCCGCGCTCACGGACCTGGTCCGGCAGGGGAAGGTCCGCTACGTCGGATGCTCCAACTACGCCGGCTACCGCCTGGTCGAGTCGCTCTGGGCGGCCGACCGGCGCGGGCTCGAGCCCTACGTCTCGATCCAGCTCCAGTGGTCGCTCGTCGCGCGGGAGTGCGAGCGCGAGCTCGTCCCGGCGGTCCGCGCCTTCGGGCTCGGCACCCTGGTGTGGAGCCCGCTCGGCCGCGGCTTCCTCTCGGGCAAGTACGAGCGCGGCCGGCCGCCGCCCGCGGAGGCGCGGCTGGCCGCCTGGCAGGACACCTGGAAGACGCTCGACACGCCGCAGGGCTGGACCACGCTCGACAAGGTCCGCGAGGTGGCCGGCCGGCGGGGGACCACCCCGGCCGCCGTGGCGCTGGCGTGGCTGCTGGCGAGGCCGGAGGTCTCGACCGTCATCGTGGGCGCGCGCACGGTGCGGCAGCTCGACGAGAACCTGGCCGCGCTCGAGGTGAAGCTCGCGCCCGAGGACGTGGCCGAGCTCGACCAGGTCTCGGCGCCGGCCTGGGGCTACCCCTACGCCTTCATCGGCGCGCGGGAGCCCTGGTAGCGGCCACGCGCCGCGCACGGGCTCCGCGGGGAGCGTTCCCCTCGGCGCTCCGCGCCTGCGGGCAACGCCCCCCGCGGGCCCCTGTCCCGCCGGCGGGTGCGCTCCCCGGCGAGCAAGCGCGCGGGCCCGGGCTCGTCCGCGCCGCGTCGGAGACGGCCGCTGGCGAGCGTCTACCCGCGCACCAGCCGCCGCACCGCCGAGACCTCGAAGGTCCGCTCGCCGCGGCGGACGCCCAGCGAGACGCGGGTGCCCTCCGGCCCGCGGATCGCGTCGATGGCGCCGCCGAAGCCGAGGTCGGCCACCGGCACGCCGTCCACCCGCAGGACGAGGTCGCCCTGGACCAGCCCCGCCTCGGCCGCGCCGCCGCCGGGCAGCACCTGGACCACCGCCAGCCCCTCGCCCAGCGGGGCGAGGACCATGCCCACCCCCACCAGGTCGACCCGGGGCGACTCTCCCTCGGCCACCGGCCGGAGCGCGATCTCGACCGGCCCGCGCGTCTCGCCCGGGCCGACCTCGATCCCGCCCAGCACGCGGGCGTGATGGCCCGCGGCGGCCACCTGGATCGAGAAGCGCGTGGGCAGGCCCTCGAGCAGGAACCGGCCGTCGGCACCGGAGGTGGCCTCGGCCAGGACCGGGAAGGTGGAGGCGGCCGCCTCGAGCGCCCCCTCGACCGAGACCCGTGCGCCCGCGAGCGGGCTCCCGGTGGTCTCGTCGCGGACCACACCCAGGAGCCGGCCACCCGCCTGAAGCGCGGCGTCGGCGCGGCCCTCGGCGGGCGCGGGCGGGATCTCGACCGCGATCTCCGCGGAGGGCGCGTACCCGGGCGCGGAGACGACCACGGCGGCGGGGCCGGCGGCGAGGTCCCCCACCGCGTAGCAGCCCGAGGGGTCGAGCACCGAGAGGCTCCGCTGGAGGACGCGCCGGAGGGGGCCGCTCCGCTCCCAGACCATCACCGTGAAGGGCGCCACCGACGCCCCGCTCGACGCGTCCCGGACGCAGCCGGCCAGCCGGCTGCCCGGCTCCAGGACGAGGACGAGGTCGGACGCGCCCGGCGCCACGCGCCTCGCCGAGGCGGGGGCGTACCCCTCGGCGCGGGCCGTCACGCGGTAGCGCCCCGGGTCGAGCGGCGGCAGCGCGAACCGTCCGTCCGATCCGGAGAGCGCCTGCGCCTCCGACGGGCCGCCGGATCCGAAGGCCTGCTCCCGGCCCGCCACGACCAGCGCCCCCTCCACCGGACCTCCGCCGCGGGACACCACCCGGCCCGAGACGGGCGCCGGGCTCCCCAGGGGGCGATGCGCGACGCCGAGCGTGACGGTGACCCGCCGCTCGAGCGTGGCCGGGACGTCCACGGCGGCGCGGCCGGGGAGGAAGCCCGGCTTGCGCGCCTCCAGGACCGCCCCCTCCGGCGCGCTGAAGGCGAAGGCGCCGCGCGGGTCCGTCACGAAGCGGGAGGGGAGGGGCACGAGCGCGGCCTCGCCGGTCGCGCCGAGCAGGCGGACCTCGGCGCCGGCGACCGGCGCGCCCTCCGGGTCCACCACGCGCCCCTCGAGCGCCAGGGCGCGGGAGAGGAAGATCCGGACGCCGCTGACGTGCTGCCCCCGCCGGGCGTCGAGCTGGACGGGGCTGTGCCCCCATTCCGGCGCGAAGGGAAGGAAGCCCGGCGCGGTCACGGCCGCGAGGAGCCAGAGCCCCTCCGCGGGCGGCTCGAAGCGGAAGGCGCCGTCCGGTCCGGCTTGCAGCGACGCCGCCGCCCCCGCGCGAGAGAAGGTGAGCTCGGCGAAGGAGACGCCGCGGCCGTCGTCGACCGCCACGACCTGGCCCTCGAAGCTCGCCGGCCGCTCGTCCGGCGCGAGCGGCGCCGGACGCGGGATCTGGATGGGGAGGCCGGAGGGCGGCGGGCGGGGGGCCGGCGTCCCCTCCGCCGCGGGCGCCGGGGCCCGGCCGTCGTCTCCCCGCCCGTCGCGCCCCTCCGGCCGGAGCGCCAGGAAGGCGAGCAAGGCCGCGAGCGCCGCCGCGGCGAGCCCGAGCACGATCCCGCGCCTGCGCATGGCGCCCTTCATACCGCTTCCCCCCGCCGGGCGCAGGGAGGAAGCGGGGAGGTGCCCGAACGGCCAGGGGGCGGCCCGTCCCTCCCGCCGAGACGATGGAGAACCGGGCCGAGGCGATCGCGCGGCGGCGCGGATGGGGCCGGTGGTCCCGTGACGCGGCGGTCCGGACGCGCGTCCGCCCGGGCGTGACACAGGACGCCGGCCGTGCTCTCCTCCGCGCGCATGCCTCCGCCCCAGACCTCGCGGCGCTTCCTCCTCTTCCTCACCCTGGGCTCCATCGCCCTGTTCGCCTGGGTGGCCTGGCCCTTCGCGAGCCCACTGCTGGTCGCGGCCACCATCGCGGCCGTGCTGCACCCCGTCCACGTGCGCCTCACCGCCGCGTTCAAGGGACGCGAGGGCCTCTCCGCGGCCGTCGTCACCCTGGGCACCTTCCTCTCCATCGTGGGGCCGCTCGCCTACCTCGGCTCGGTCCTCATCGGGCAGGTCGTCGCCGGGGCGCGCTGGCTCCGCGAGGCCCTCGCCAGCGAGGGCGTGGCCGGCCTGGTGAACGACCTGCCGGAGCCGCTGCGGGACGTCGCCCGGCGCCTGAACGCCGACATCCCGGCCATGCTGGAGCAGCTCCGCGAGGCGCTCCCGCTCGGCGGCGGCGCCGCGGCGCTCGGCGGGGTCCTCTCCGCCACCGGCGCCTTCGTGGCCAAGACCGTGATCATGCTCGCGGCGCTCTACTTCCTGCTCGCCGAGGGGCGCCGGCTCCTCGCCTGGATCGAGGGGGTGACGCCCATCGAGAGCGGCCAGCTCCGGGAGATCCTCCAGGCCTTCAACGGCGCCGTGGTGGCGGTGGTGGTCTCCACCCTGGCCACCGCCGGGGTCCAGGCCGTCCTGGCCTTCCTGGGCTACCTGGCGGCCGGGGTGCCGCAGCCGGTCTTCTTCGGCTTCCTCACCTTCGTGGCGGCGCTGATCCCGCTCGTGGGGGCGGGCATCGTGCTCCTTCCCGTCGCCGGCCTGCACGTCGCCACCGGCCACGTCGTGGCGGGGGTCCTGCTCGCGCTCTGGGGCGTCCTGGCGGTGAGCACGGTGGACAACGTGCTCAAGCCCGTGCTGATGCGGCGCGGGCTGGCCGTGCACGTGTCGCTCGTCTTCCTGGCGCTCCTGGGCGGGCTCGCCACCTTCGGCCCCATCGGCTTTTTGGTCGGGCCGCTCGCGCTCGCCTTCTTCCTGGCGATGCTCCGGATCTGGGGCCGGGCCCGGGCGCAGCCGGTGCCGCCGGGCGCGGCTTCGGGATGAGGGGCGGGTAAGACGTTGCGTGAACGGCCCGCTGAAGACCGCGGGCGCGTCGCCCGCGGCCGCGATCTCCCTTGCAGGCGGCCGCGGCGAGCTCGCCCAGCTCCACGCCACGGAGCAGCTTCGCGCTCCCGTCCGCGTCGATCCGGTAGACCTCGGCCATGGCGGCCGAGCCCTGGTCCATCGGGGCGCCCATCCGGGCGGCGAGCTGCCTGAGCGAGGCGGGTAAGACGTTCAGGCCGTCGTCGACGTCACCGACTCCGCCCACGGCGGGTAAGACGTTCGACCCGCAATCTTGTCCGATAATGTGAGGTCCGGCCAGATCTGAACCGGCGACGGCGCAGGGAACCACGCCAAGGGCCATCGAGGCGGTCCGGCGGCGCTCGGCGCCCTCCGGGCGAAGGAGATCCGCCCACCGGATGGGAGTCGATTTCCCGGGATGGAAGCGCGTATCCTCTCCAGCATGGCTCGCGCGCCAGCCCGCTACCGCGAACGCGGACGCAGGAACGCCGTCACCTGCCCGCGGGGCGCGGACGTCGCGGCGCCACCCGCCGGCCACGCCACCGCGCGCCCCCGGCCCGCTCGCCGCCGCGAGGCGCGGCCATGCCGGCCTGACGGGACCCCGCTGTCTTCCAGCGAGCTCGCGCTGCTGCGCATCCTGATCGACGCCGTTCCCGACCAAGTGCTCCTCGTCACGGCGTCTCATCACGTGGTCGCGGCCAACGCAGCCTTCCTGCGCGCGTTCCATGTCACCGCCGCTTCGGCCTGCGGCAGCTACTGTCCACGGCTGGTGCACGGCCGCGAGACGCCCGTTCCCGAATGTCCCCTCGAGGCGTCGATCGCCTCGGGCCAGGTGACCGACAGTGAGATCTTCGACGACGGGCACGGCACCTGGGTGCGGGCCCTCATCAGCCCGACGCCGCTCGTCGACCAGCGCGGGGAGGCGGTCTACCTCCACCTCGTCGGCGACATCACCGCGCGCAAGCGCCTCGAGGCCCTTCGCGGCGCGCTGCTCGATCAGGTGATCTCGAGCCAGGACGCGGAGCGCCGGCGCATCGCGCGCGAGCTGCACGACGAGACGCTGCAGGCCTTGGCGTCGCTCCAGCTGCGGCTTCACCGGCTCGCGGGCGACGCCGGCGAGACCGCGGGTCGAGGTCCGATCGGCGAGCTTCTGCGCCTCGTCGGCGTGACGATCGACGGCGTGCGCCGGCTCGCCCGGGGACTCCACCCGAGCCTGCTCGACGATCTCGGGCTGGTCGCGGCGCTGGAGCGGACCGTGGAGGACTGCCGCAAGCTGCACGGGCTCGAGCTCGACCTGCACGTCCGGGGGCTCGATCCGGCGCGCCCTCTCTCTCGCGCGGTGCAGCTCTCGCTCTACCGCGTCGTGCAAGAGGCCCTGAACAACGTGGTGCGCCACGCGGGAGCCACCTGCGCCAGCGTCGTCCTCGACCAGAAGGGAGGCGACATGGTGCTGATCGTCGAGGACGACGGGCGCGGGATCGGCGAGCAGGAGGCGCGCCCCGGTGGCGCCTCCGCCAGCCCCCGCGGCATGGGGCTCGTCGGCACCCGCGAGCGCCTGTCGCTCCTCGGCGGCAGCCTGAAGATCGAGGCGCGGCCGGAGGGAGGGACCACCCTGTACGCGCGCATCCCGGTCGCCGGAGGGGCCAGGTGACGCGCACCCGGATCCTGATCGTCGACGATC
>DATIUR010000043.1:0-1953 GCA_035466675.1 Anaeromyxobacteraceae bacterium
CCGACCTGGTGCTGCTCGACCTCATGCTGCCCGACCTCTCCGGCACCGAGGTGTGCCGCCAGCTCAAGGCGAGCCCGCGGACGCGGCACGTGCCGGTGGTGATGCTGACGGCGCGCGGCGAGGAGGTGGACCGGGTGGTCGGCTTCGAGATGGGCGCGGACGACTACGTCACCAAGCCCTTCAGCGTCCGGGAGCTGATCCTGCGCCTCCGGGCGGTGCTGCGGCGGAGCGGTCCGCCGGCGGTGCGGGAGCGGCCGCCGGAGCAGGTGGGCCCCATCCGCGTGGACGTGGACGCCCACCGCGCCTTCGTGGACGGCGCGGAGGTCCCGCTCACCCCGCTCGAGTTCCGGCTGCTCGCCACCCTGATGGCCCGCCTCGGGCGCGTGCAGACGAGAGAGCGGCTCCTCGAGGACGTCTGGGAGACGTCCTCCGAGCTGGAGACGCGCACGGTGGACACCCACGTGAAGCGCCTCCGTGAGAAGCTCGGGTCCGGACGGGACCTGCTCGAGACCGTCCGGGGGGTCGGCTATCGCCTGGTGGACCCGAGCGAGAAGGGGTGAGAGCGGGATGCCGGGCCGGACCCCGCTCGCGGCGGCGATCCGCGCGCTCCGGGCGGAGCTGGAAGGGGGTCCACGGGCCGAGCCGGGGCGGGAGGTCCGGGAGCTCTCGGAACTGCTGGCCGAGCGAGAGCTGCGCCGCCTGGTGGCCCACCGCGGCCCGGTGGAGAGCGAGCTGCTCGCCGCCCAGCCCGACGCCGCCGCCCTGGTGGGGAAGGACGGGGTCATCCGCGCCTGCAACGCCGCCTTCGACGCGCTGGCGGCGAGCAGCCGGGCGGAGGGGCGGACCCCGCTCGAGATCTTCCGCAGCCAGGAGCTGTCCGAGGCCGTCCGGCGCGCCCTGGAGGGGACCGCTCGCAGGCTCGATCTCTCGATGGGGCGGAGCGCGTTCCTCGTGCACCTCGCCCCGCTCCTCCGCGGGGAGGTGCTGCTCCTCGTGCGCGACGTCACCGAGGCGAGGCGGGCGGAGGCGATCCGCCGCGACTTCGTGGCCAACGCGAGCCACGAGCTGCGCACGCCGGTGGCGGCCATCCGGGCGGCGGCCGAGACGCTGCTCGAGGGCGCCGTGGCGGACCCGACGTCGGCCCGGCCGTTCGTGGAGATCGTGGCGCGCCACGCGGAGCGGCTCGCGCGCCTCACCCGCGACCTGCTCGACCTCTCCCGCCTCGAGTCCCGCCAGTGGAGGTTCGAGCTCGAGGCGGTCGCCGCCGACGCGGTGGCCCGCCAGGTGGTGGAGCTCCTGTCCGCGGCCGCGCGCCAGAAGGGGCTCGCGCTCCTCTCCGAGGTGCCGGAGGGCCTGCGCGTTCGTGCCGACCCGCGAGCCCTGGAGCAGGTGCTCGTGAACCTGGTCGAGAACGCGGTCCAGTACACCACGGCGGGCCGGGTGACGCTCCGGGGCGCCGCCGAGGGCGAGCTCGCGGTCCTGGCGGTGGAGGACACCGGGCCCGGGATAGACCGCCACCATCTGCCGCGCCTCTTCGAGCGCTTCTACCGGGCGGACGGGGGGCGCTCGCGCGAGCAGGGGGGGACCGGTCTGGGGCTCGCCATCGTGAGGCACCTGGCGGTGGGCATGGGCGGGGACGTGGGCGTGGAGAGCGGGTCGGAGGGGTCCCGCTTCTGGGTTCGCCTGCCCGTGGCCTGAGCGTCGCGCGAGGCTCGGGCCGCGCGGCGCGTTTTCCGAATCGTCACGCCGCCGCCCCGGAAGCGCCACCGGCCGCTCTCAGGATCCGCCCCGACACGATCCAGATGCTCCCGAACGGACCCGCAGGCGTACCGAAGGAGAACGTCCCATGAAGCGCATCCTCTTCCTCGCCGCGGCCCTGGCCGCCATCCCGGCGGCCTCCCGGGCCGCCGGCACGGTCACCGTGAAGGGCTCGGACACCATGGTGATCATGGT
>DATIUR010000044.1:0-12065 GCA_035466675.1 Anaeromyxobacteraceae bacterium
CGGCCATCATGTACGGGGAGTCGACGGGGCAGGGGAAGGCCATCGCCCCCGAGCTCAACTCCAAGTACAAGATCATGTACGGCTCGACCTCGTTCTCCAGCGAGCTGGCCGACCCCAAGACCCACCCCTACTCCTTCGTCTCCGGCCCCACGTACTCCGACCAGTTCGGCATCCTGCTCGACTACGTCGCCAAGCACCCGAAGAAGGGGAAGCCCAGGGTGGCCTTCTTCTACAGCGACACCGAGTTCGGCAAGGACCCCATCGCCTGGGCCAAGAAGCGGGCGGGCGAGCTGGGGATCGACGTGGTGGCCGAGGTGGTGACCAAGGTGGGCGCGGTGGACGTGACCACCGAGGTGCTCGCGCTCAAGCAGGCGCAGCCGGACTACGTCATCTTCCAGGGCTACGTCCTCGCGCCGATCCCCGAGGTGATCCGCGCCGCCCGCGACCACGGCCTGGAGACCACCTTCATGAGCACCTTCTGGTCGATGGACCGGGCCATCATCGAGAAGCTCGGCCCGGACGCGGAGGGGTACATGGGCGTGAATCCGTACGCCTACTGGTGGGAGGACGCTCCCGGCATCGTGGCGATGCGCGAGTACAACCGGAAGGCGCACCCCGAGGTGACCTACCGGCCGAACTCGTACATCCAGGGATGGTTCACCGGGATGGTCTACGTGGAGACGATCCGGCGGGTGGTGGCCGCGAAGAAGCCGGTCACCGGCGACAACCTGAAGGACGCGCTCGCCACCATCAAGGACTGGGACACCGGCGGCGTGACCGGCAAGGTGACCTTCACGAGCAACAAGGCGGCGGTGGGCCGGGTCTACCGGGCCAACGTGCAGAAGGTCACCTTCGAGCCGGCCTCGGACTGGATCTACCTCGAGTGAGCGAGAGGCCGAGGGGCGCACCCGCGCCGCTGCTCGCCCTGAACAACCTGGAGGTCGTGTACCACCACACCGTCCAGGTCCTGAAGGGCCTGTCGCTGGCCGTCCCCGAGGGGCGCATCGTGGCGCTCCTCGGGTCGAACGGCGCGGGCAAGACCACCGCGCTCAAGGCCATCTCGGGCCTGCTCCCGCTCGAGGACGGCGCCATCGCCGCGGGGTCGGTGGTGTACCGCGGCCAGGACCTGGCCGGGCTCCTCCCGCACCAGATCGCCCACCGGGGCGTCTTCCAGGTGCGGGAGGGGCGGCACGTCTTCGAGGACCTCACCGTCGAGGAGAACCTGGCCTGCGCCGCCTGGGCGCGACGGCGCGGCGCCGGCGCGCTCCGGCGGGACGTGGAGCGCGTCTACCACTACTTCCCGAGGCTGGCGGAGCGGCGGAAGGGGCTGGGGGGGCTCCTCTCCGGCGGCGAGCAGCAGATGGTGGCCATCGGGCGGGCGCTGGTGGCCCGCCCGGATCTCATGCTGCTCGACGAGCCCTCCCTCGGGCTCGCCCCGCTGCTGGTGGAGGAGATCTTCCAGATCGTCGCGCGCATCAACCGCGAGGAGGGCACCGCCATCCTGCTGGTGGAGCAGAACGCGCACATGGCGCTGGAGGTGGCCACCCACGGCTACGTGATGGAGAGCGGCAAGGTGGTGCTGGACGGTCCGGTGGAGCGGCTCCGGCAGGACCGGGACGTGCAGGAGTTCTACCTGGGCCGGCGCGGCGGGCACCGGAAGAGCTACCGGGAGGTGAAGCACTACAAGCGGAGGAAGCGGTGGCTCTCGTAGCCGACACCCTGCCCAGGCTCCTGCGCGAGCGGGCGCGCCGCGCGCCCGGCGAGGTGGCCCTCCGCGAGAAGGAGTACGGCATCTGGCAGCGCGTCACCTGGGCGGACTACCTGGGGCACGTGCGCCGCTTCTGCCTGGGCCTCGTCTCGCTGGGCGTCGGGCCGGGGGACAAGGTCGCCATCCTGTCGGAGAACCGCCGCGAGTGGCTCTGGGCGGAGCTGGCCGCCATGAGCACCTCGGCCGTGGGCGTGGGGGTCTACCCCACCAGCCCGGCGCCGGAGGTGAGGTACGTGGTGGCGCACTCCGAGGCGTCGGTCGTGGTGTGCGAGGACCAGGAGCAGGTGGACAAGATCCTGGCGGTGAGCGCCGAGCTGCCCCGGGTGCGATGGATCGTGGCGGCCGAGATGCGCGGCCTCTCCCGGTACGAAGACCCGCGCATCCTCTCCTTCGAGGAGGTGGAGCGGCTCGGGGCCGAGCAGGAGCGCGCCCACCCGGACCTGTTCGACGCGCGGGTGGACGCCACCCGCCGGGACGACGTCGCCTTCCTCATCTACACCTCGGGGACGACCGGGTTCCCCAAGGGGGCCATGATCAGCCACCGGAACGTCCTCGCCCAGGCGGAGGCGGCCGCCGAGGCGACCGGCATCCGGGCGGGCGACTCGGTGGTGAGCTACCTCCCGCTCTGCCACGTGGCCGAGCAGATCCTGTCCCTGTACCTGCCGCTCCACCTCGGCATGCAGGTCGCCTTCGCCGAGAGCGTGCGCACCATCCAGGAGGACCTGCGCGAGATCGCGCCGAGCGTGTTCCTGGGGGTGCCCCGCATCTGGGAGAAGCTGCAGGCCTCCATCGTCGTGAAGATGCAGGAGGCCCCCCGCTGGCGCCGGGCCCTCTTCGATCTGGCCTTCGCGCAGGGCCGGCGACTGGCCGAGGCGCGGCTGGGCGGCCGTTCGCCGGGCCTTCTCGACCGGGCCCTCGGCTTCCTCGGCTGGGCGCTCGTGATCCGCGCGCTCCAGAACTTCGTGGGCCTGCGCCGGACGCGGCTCGCCTTCACCGCCGCCGCGGCCGTCTCGCCCGAGGTGCTGCGCTTCTTCCACGCCATCGGCATCCCGGTGCGGGAGGGGTACGGCATGACCGAGTGCACCGGGTTCTCCTTCGTGCAGCGGGAGGGGAAGATCCGGCTCGGCACCGTGGGGCACCCCATTCCCGGGATCGAGTTCCGCCTCGCCCCCGACGGCGAGCTCCTGAAGCGCGGCGAGACGATCTTCCTCGGCTACCACCGCGACCCGGAGGCGACCGCCGAGACGATCCGCGACGGCTGGCTCCACACCGGCGACGTGGCCGAGCTGGATCCGGACGGCCAGCTCCGCATCGTGGACCGCAAGAAGGCCATCTTCGTCACGGCCGGGGGCAAGAACGTCTCGCCGTCGCTGGTCGAGAACGCCCTCAAGGTCTCGCCGTACGTGAAGGAGGCGGTGGTGGTCGGCGACGGCGAGAAGTTCCTCGGCGCGCTCATCCAGATAGACTTCGAGACCGTGGGCCAGTGGGCCACCGAGCGGCGGATCCCGTACACGAACTTCCGGAGCCTGGCCCGGCACCCCGAGGTGCGGGCGCTGGTGGAGGGCGAGGTGGAGCGCGCCAACGAGGGGCTCTCGCCGGTCGAGCAGGTCCGCGCCTTCCGCCTGCTCGACAAGGAGCTGGACCACGACGACGACGAGGTCACCGCCACCATGAAGGTGCGGCGGAAGACCATCCACCAGAAGTTCGGGCCGCTCATCCGCGAGATCTACGGGAGCGGCGGCGGGCGCGGGGAGGCGGGATGACGAAGGGCGCTGCCATCACCGGCTGGGGGAAGTGCCTGCCCCCGGCCGTGCTCACCAACGCGGACCTCTCCACCTTCCTCGACACGAGCGACGAGTGGATCGCCAGCCGGACCGGCATGAAGGAGCGGCGCGTCTCGCACGTGCCGCTGGGCGAGCTGGCGTACGTGGCCTCGGCGCGGGCGCTCGCCTGCGCGGGGCTCCGGGCGGAGGACCTCGACCTCGTCGTCGTGGGCAGCACGCTGGGCGACGAGCTGGCCCCCAACGTCGCCTCCGGGGTGCAGGCGCGGCTCGGCGCCGCCCGCGCCGCCGCCATGGACCTGAACACCGCCTGCACGAGCTTCCTGTACGGGCTCTCCGCGGCCACCGCCCTGATCCGGACCGGGGTCCTCCGGACGGCGCTGGTGGTGGGCGTGGAGGTGCCGACGCCCTTCCTCGACTGGGAGGACCGGAACACCGCCGTGCTCTTCGGCGACGGCTGCGGCGCGGTGGTGGTCCAGGCCACCGGGCGGGAGGAGGGGCTCCTGGCCGAGCGGCTCGGCTGCTTCGCCGACTCCCGGCGCGCGCTCGACATCCGCGGCGTGGGGGCGCGCTACGCCAACCTGGGCCTGCCCTACGGCTTCACCCGCTGGAACTTCGACGGGCAGGAGATCTTCCGGCGGGCGGTGGTGGGGATGGCGCAGGCGAGCGGCGAGGCGCTGGCCCGGTGCGGCCTGGCCGTCTCCGACGTGGACCTGCTCGTCCCCCACCAGGCGAACCTGCGCATCATCGACGCGGTGGGCAAGCGCGTGGGGATCGCGCCGGAGAAGGTTTTCGTGAACGTGCAGCGGTACGGCAACATGTCGGCCGCCACCGTCCCGGTGGCCCTGGTCGAGGCGCTCGAGGAGGGGAGGGTACGGCCCGGCGCGCTGCTCCTGCTGCCCGCCTTCGGGGCCGGGCTCACCTGGTGCGCGCACGTCGTCCGCTGGGGCGATCGCGTGGCGCCCCTCGGGACGAGCGACCGGGACCTCCCCCCCTGCGACCGGAGCGGCCTCGAGCTGGTGAACCAGCTGCGGGCGCGGCGGGCCCGCTACCACGGGGCGGCGGCCGCGTTCATCGAGGAGGCGCGGGACGCCATCGCCGGGGAGGGGTGACACCTGGGCCACCACGCCTCGCGCTCGATCTTCGACCGGCTCACCGAGCGGCTGAACCGGTATCCGCAGGGCGCGCCGCCCTCCGAGCGGCTCTTCCAGATCCTGAAGATCCTCTTCAGCGAGCGGGAGGCGGAGCTGGTGGCCAAGCTGCCGGTGAGGCCCTTCACCGCGGCCAAGGCGGCCGCGGCCTGGAAGGTGGCCGAGGCGGAGGCCCGCACCACCCTGGACGCGCTCGCCTCGCGGGCGCTGCTCGTGGACTTCGAGGTGGAGGGGGTCCTCCACTACGTCCTGCCCCCGCCCATGGCCGGCTTCTTCGAGTTCTCGATGATGCGGGTGCGAAGCGACGTGGACCAGAAGGCGCTGGCCGAGCTCTTCTACCAGTACCTCAACGTGGAGGAGGACTTCGTCCGGGCGCTCTTCGCCGGCGGGAAGACCCAGCTCGGCCGCGCCTTCGTGCACGAGCCGGCCCTGGGGGCGGAGGACGCCCTCCACGTGCTCGACTTCGAGCGGGCCAGCGAGGTGATCCGCGGGGCCCGCCACCGCGGCGTGAGCCTCTGCTACTGCCGGCACAAGATGCAGCACGTGGGGCGCGCCTGCAAGGCGCCCCAGGACATCTGCATGACCTTCGACACCACCGCCGCATCGCTCGTCCGCCACGGGCACGCGCGGGAGGTGAGCGTCGCGGAGGGGCTCGAGCTCCTGCACCGGGCCCACGAGAACGACCTCGTGCAGTTCGGCGAGAACGTGCGCGAGTCGGTGGCCTTCATCTGCAACTGCTGCGGGTGCTGCTGCGAGGCGATGATCGCGGCCCGCCGCTTCGCGGTGATGAACCCCATCCACACCACCGCCTTCCTGCCCGCCGTGGACGAGGGAGCCTGCAGCGGCTGCCTGAAGTGCGCGCAGGTATGCCCGGTGGAGGCGCTCGCGATGGTGTCGGCCAACGATCCGCGCCGCCCGAAGCGCACGGTGCCGCGTCTCGACGAGGAGCGGTGCCTGGGGTGCGGGCTGTGCGTGCGGGCCTGCCCGGACGACGCAGTGAAGCTGCACCGGCGGGGAGAGCGCACCCTCACCCCGCTGAACGGCGCCCACCGGGCGGTGCTGATGGCGATCGAGCGCGGCAAGCTCCAGGACCTCCTCTTCGACAACCGGGTCCTCTGGAGCCACCGGGCGCTGGCGGCCGTGCTGGGCGCGATCCTGCGGCTCCCCCCGGTGAAGCGCGCGCTCGCCCGCGAGCAGGTGCAAAGCCGGTACCTGGAGGCGCTGGTGCGGCGGTACGGGTGAGGTCGGGCGCGGCCCCGGGTATGCCGCATGCCGGGGCCACGTGTCAGGAGGATCGGCTCGCCCGCGCCGGGCGGAGGGGGAAGCCGTGAATCCGACGCATCGCATCGTGGCCATCCTCGCCGTCGTCGTCGGCTGCGCCGCGCCGGGTGCGCCTTCTCCGCCTCGCGAGCGCCCCCCGCTCCTCGGCTTCACGGGGGCGGGGTTCCTCGACAAGAAGGACCCGGCGACGGTGTTCGCGTTCCTGGGCTCCATGGGCTACGCGGACGAGGGCGCGTTCTACGACGACGTGATCGGCCGGATGCAGGCGCTCTCGGCCCCGATGACCCGCATCGAGTTCCACTACCTGGACGGACTGGGCATGGTCGTTCCCGACGAGGGGCTGCTCCAGCGGGCGGGCGCGGCCGGCTTCGAGATCGTCGGGATGGTCGACGCCATCGCCTCGGTACAGGGCGGGTCGCCCGACGCGGGCTTCGAGCCGGCCCTGGCGGCCCTGGTCGCCGCGCATCGGGAGATCGCGGCCTGGCAGCTCGGCAACGAGCCCGACCTCACCTGGCAGGACCCCGCCCGCTATGCGCCCTTCTTCCTGAGGGCCCAGCCCGTGGTGCGCGCGACCTGCCCCGGCTGCCGCATCCTGCTCGCCGGCATCAGCAACCAGTACGACTCGGGGAGCCCCCGGGCTCCTGCCGAGGACCGAGGAGGACCAGGCGCGCGACCTGGCACGGGAGGTGGCCTGGATGGCCTCGGCGGGGGTGGAGCGGATCTTCTGGTGGACGGCGGTGGAGAGCTGGGGCGCTCCGGGCATCCCGGAGTTCTTCGACCAGATGGGGCTCGTCTACAACGGGCTGGGCGAGGAGGCGCTGCGCGGCGTCGCAGGAGGAACGCCGAAGCGAGCCGCCGTCACCTACCGGCTCCTCGCCGAGGCCCTGGCGGGAACGACCGGCGCGGTCCGGGTGGAGGCCGGCGTCTACCGGTTCGAGGCCGACGACGGACCGGTCTTCGTCGTCTGGGACGAGGGCGGTTCCGGCTCGGTCGCGCTCTCCGGGCTCGCCGGATTCGCGGCCAGCGTCACCGACCTCGTGCCCGACGCCGGGGGGCGCGTCTCCACCCTCGAGGTTCCCGTGGTGGGCGGCGTGATCACCCTGGACGTGGGCGCGGATCCCCGCCTGGTGACGCCGTGAGGGGGCGCGCTGGCGGTCGCGAGAAGGAGGGGCGCACCATGAGGGGAATCGCATTGCGTGGAGCCCTCCTCGCGCTGGTCGCGACGGCCGCCCTTCCGGCCTGCGAGCACCCGGCCGGTCGCCCGCCGGAGGAGATCGCCGCCACCTCGCCCTTCGGCGTCTACTCTCCCTGGGGAGAGATGGTCTCGGACCACGTGACCTTCGTCACCCCGCAGCGGGTGGCCCAGTGGATCGAGGAGCTGGGGGTGAAGTGGGTCCAGGAGCTTCCCTTCGCGGCGGACGTGGCCCGACCCTCGACGTGCCTCTACTCGCGGGTGGGCCGGGAGGCCGGGATGGGCCCGGGGCAGGTCCCAGGCGACGCGTATCGGGCGGCGCTGCGGGATCGGATCCGGGCCGAAGGAGGGCGGGTGAAGTGGTTCGAGGTGGATACCGAGCCCGACGGCATCGGCGGCTGGTTCGACGATCCCGCAGGCTACGCTGCGCTCCTCGAGGTCACCAGGGAGGTCGTGAAGGCGGAATGCCCCGATTGCCGAACCGTCTTCGGAGGGCTCTCGGGATGGATGCGGGACCTCGAGACGAGACAAGCCGAGTTCCTCGACGCCGTGCTGGCGGCGGGAGGGACCTTCGACGCGATCGAGCTCAAGCTCCATCACGTGAGCGCCAAGCAGTACGTCCTCCTCGAGACCAAGCTCGACGCCACCTGCGCCGTGCTGGAGAAGCACGCGATCGACTGCCTGGCCATCCCCATCTTCGTCGAGACCGCCATGTACGACGGCGACCCGAGGGACCCGCAGGCGAAGCCGCTTCTCGCCGACCTTCCGGTGCAGAGCGAAGCCGAGCAGGCGGCGGGGCTCGTGAAGACCTACGTGCACGGGGTTGCGATCGGGATCGACAAGATCTTCTGGAATCTGGTGGTGGAGCGCACCGACTGGTCGTCGAAGCCGGACGGCACCACCTTCGGCCAGAACCCCTTCAACCACTACGGCCTCTACCAGAACCCCATGAACGGGGACGGCCTCTCCGGGCCCAAGCTCGCCTGGTACGCCTACCGCAAGATGGTCGAGGTGCTGGAGGGAAGCGACTGGAAGGCCGTGGAGACGGTCCAGGCCGAGCCCGGCGGCGTTCACCTCTACCGCCTCACCCGGGAAGGGCGGGCCATCTGGGTCGGCTGGAGCGACGGCGCTGCGGCCGCGGTGTCGATCCCCGTGGGCGGCGCCTCGCGTGCCCGCGCCACGCAGTCGGTGCCTGCGTATCCGTCGGGGAGCCAGGTGCCTGCCTACGACACGGCCTTCGACGAGTGGACCCTCGATGCCTCTGCGGGGAACGTGACCCTCGTGGTCGGGAACGAGCCTGTCTTCCTTCGCTCCGATTGAGTGCCGGCGCGCGGCGGGCGACCCACCCCCGCGACGCGATGCAGGTGCCCCCTGAAGCCCTCCTGCGAGGCGCGTATGCCGCCCGGGCCTCTCGGATGTCATAGTGAGGTCGAGGAAGCCGCGTGTCGACGGCCGTGCAGACGATGGCGATCGTGCCAGAGCCCGGGGTGGCATCGGCGGTCGACTTCGCCGCCCTGGTGGCGGCGGAGCAGGGGACCCTGCTCGGCCTGGCGCGCCGTTTCCTGCGCGACCCGGAGGAGGCGCGCGACCTCGTGCAGAACACCCTCGCAGACGCCTTCGAGCGGCTCGGGTCCCTGCGCGATCCGGGGGCCGCCCCGGCCTGGCTGCGGCGCATCCTGGTGAGCCGGGCCCTGAACCTGCTCCGGCGGCGCCGGCTGTGGAACGGCCTCCGGTCGGCCTTCGGCGCCGGGGCGGCGGAGGCGCCGGGCCCGTTCCCGGCCCCCGACGCGGCCGTGGCGGAGGCCGCGCGCCGGGCCTCCCTGGCCCGCGCGGTCGAGGCGCTCCCGGCGCGGCAGGCCGCGGCATTCACGCTCCGTTATCTGGAGGGGCTGGGGCTCGACGACGTGGCGGCCGCCATGGGGTGCGGCCGCGGCACCGTGCGCACCCACCTGGTCCGGGCGCTCTCCGCGCTCCGGGCGGAGCTGGGCGAGCCGGAGGAGGGTGAGCCGTGATCGATCCGCGCGCCGACTGCCGCCTCGTCTCGGCGGCCCTCCTCGACGACGCGGGTCCGCGGCCGGAGGGCGTGGAGGACCATCTCGCCTCGTGCGCGGCCTGCCGCGGCATCGCCGTCGCCCATCGGGCTGCCCTCCGGCGGCGCGAGCCGCCCGCGGGCCGGGATCACCCGGTGGAGGCTCGGGCCGTCCTGCGCCTGGTGCGCCGGCGGCGGCTGGCGCGGGCGGGCGGAGCCGTCGCGGCGGCGGCGGCGCTCCTGGCGGCGCTCGTGCTGCGCGGCGGCGAGGCGCCAAAGGCCGCCCCGGCCTTCTCGGTGGCCGCGCTGGCGGCCGAGGTCGCGTCCTACACCGACCGGGACCTGGCGGAGGGCGACCGGGTCCTGTCGGCCCTGGGGCCCATGGTGGCCTGGCTCGCCCCGCCGGAGGCCGGCGCCCTGACGTCCCCGCCCTTCGATCGTCCGCTCTTCCCCTGGGACAAGCGCCCCGGAGGCACGCCATGACCCGACCCGCCCTGCTCGCCCTCGCCGTCCTCGCCGTCGCCCGACCGGCCCTGGCCCAGGAAGGAGCCATCCCGCCCCAGGTGGCCGAGAGGCTCGGGATCCCGCCGGAGAAGGTGCGGCAGGTCCAGGAGATGGCCTTCGCCGCCAACGAGCAGCTCATCGGCCTCGAGGCGGACGTGCGAAGGGCCCAGCTGGCGCTCGACCGGGAGATCCGGTCCACGGCCCCCGACGAGGGGAAGATCGGGCCGCTGGTGGACGCGGTGAGCCGGGCCGAGGCGGCCCTCCGCAAGAACCGCATCCTGCTCGTGCTGCGCATCCGCAGGCTCGTCGGCGACGAGGCCTGGCAGAAGCTCGAGGCGTGGCGGGCCGAGCAGGTTCCGCCCCGGCCGCCGGGCCCTCCGGGCCGGCGCCCGCCGGGCGAGGGCCCCCCCGGCGGCGGGCCGCCGGGCGAGCGGCCTATGCCGCCACCGGGGCCGGCGGGGCGGGGGTGGTGACGACGAGCCTCAGGCGCTCGCCCGACTCGTCCACCTCGACCTTCACCCGGCCGCCCTCGCGCAGGTCGCCGAACAGGATCCGCTCGGCCAGCGGCTTCTTCAGCTCGTTCTGGATGAGGCGCCCCATGGGGCGCGCCCCCATCTTCGGGTCGAATCCGTGCTCGGCCAGCCAGCCGCGCCCCTCGGGCGTCAGCTCGAGGGAGACCTTCTTCTCGGCCAGCTGCGCCGCCAGCTCGCCCACGAACTTGTCCACGATCTTCACCACCACCTCGTGCGGCAGGCTCTCGAAGGAGACCCAGGCGTCGAGGCGGTTGCGGAACTCGGGGCTGAAGGTGCGCTCGATGGCGGAGCGGGCGTTGCCCGGCGCCTGGGCCTCGGCGCCGAAACCGACCCGTCGCGCCGAGAGCTCCTGCGCGCCGGCGTTCGTGGTCATGACCAGCACCACGTGGCGGAAGTCGGCCTTGCGCCCGTTGTTGTCGGTCAGGGTGGCGTGGTCCATGACCTGAAGGAGCAGGTTGAAGATGTCCGGGTGGGCCTTCTCGATCTCGTCGAGCAGGAGCACCGCGTAGGGCGTCTTGCGGATGGCGTCGGTGAGGAGCCCGCCCTGGTCGAAGCCGACGTACCCGGGGGGCGCCCCGATGAGCCGGGAGACGGTGTGCTTCTCCTGGTACTCGGTCATGTCGAAGCGCAGGAACTCGACCCCCAGGATGCGCGCCAGCTGCTTCGCCAGCTCGGTCTTCCCCACGCCGGTGGGGCCGGAGAAGAGGAAGTTGCCGATGGGCCGCTCCGGGTTCCCCAGGCCCGACCGCGAGAGCTTGATGGCCGAGGCGATCGACTCGATGGCCGGGTCCTGCCCGAAGATGACCTGCTTCAGCTCCGGCTCGAGGCCCGCGAGCTGGGTCTTGTCGTCGGAGGAGACGGTCCGCTCCGGGATCTTGGCGATGCGCGCCACCACCCGCTCGACGTCGCGGGCGGTGATCCGGCGGTGCCGCTCCGCCTCCGGCCGCATCCGGTCGCGCGCCCCGGCCTCGTCGAGCACGTCGATGGCCTTGTCGGGGAGCTTGCGGTCGTTGATGTGCTTGGCGGCCAGCTCGGCCGCCGCCCGCAGCGCCTTCGGCGTGAAGACGACCCCGTGGTGGTCCTCGTAGACCTTCTTCAGCCCCTTCAGGATCTTGACGGTGTCCTCGAGCGAAGGCTCCTGGACCTCGATCTTCTGGAAGCGGCGGGCCAGGGCGTGGTCCCGCTCGAAGGTCTGCTTGTAGTCGTTGTAGGTGGTGGAGCCGATGCAGCGCAGCTCGCCCGAGGCCAGGGCCGGCTTGAGCAGGTTCGAGGCGTCCATCGACGAGCCGGTGGTGGCGCCGGCCCCCACGATGGTGTGGATCTCGTCGATGAAGAGGATGGCGTGCGGCGTCTTCTTGGCTCCGGCGATGACGCCCTTGAGCCGCTGCTCGAACTCGCCGCGGAACTTGGTGCCGGCCAGCAAGGCGCCCATGTCGAGCAGGTAGATGGCCGCCTTCTCCAGCACCGCCGGGACCTTCTTCTCGTGGATGCGGAGCGCCAGCCCCTCCACGATGGCGGTCTTGCCCACCCCCGGGTCGCCCACGAAGACCGGGTTGTTCTTGCGCCGGCGGCACAGGACCTGGATGGTCCGCTCGATCTCCGCCTCGCGGCCGATGAGCGGGTCGATGAGCCCCTGGGCCGCCCGCTCCACCAGGTTCACGGTGAAGGTGCGGAACGGGTCGCGGACCGTCCGCGCCCCGGGCTCCTCGCCCGGCTCCTCGCCCTCGCCCTCCGGCTCGCCCCCCGGGCCGTCCTTGGGGATGCCGTGCGAGATGTACTGCAGGATGTCGAGCCGGCGAACCCCCTGCTTCTCCAGCAGGTAGACG
>DATIUR010000045.1:0-22464 GCA_035466675.1 Anaeromyxobacteraceae bacterium
GATGACGGGCTCGAGGTCGGTCATCCGCGGAGGCTCCAGCGCATCTTCTTGAGGCGCTCCTTGGCGGCCTCGAGGCGGGGATCGAGCTCGAGCGCCCGCTCCAGCTCCCGCTTCGCCTCCTTCTCCCTGCCGAGGGCGGCCAGCACCAGGCCCAGCGCCTCGTGGGCGATCCCCATCCCCGGCGCGGCCCGCACGGCCGCGTCGCCCAGCTCCTTTGCCGCCGCCCCGTCGCCCGCCTGCAGGGCCGCCTTGGCCCCCTGCACCGCGGCGCGCACGTGCCTGGGATCGACGTCCAGGGCCTCGCGGTAGGCCGTCACGGCGAGCGTCCAGGACCCGATGGCCTCCGCCTTCATGGCCTTCTCGTAGAGCTCCTGCGCCTTGTGCGCCACCGCCTTGCGCTTCGCCTCGGCGGCGAGCGCCTTCAGCTCGACGTTCTGGGCGTCGATCCCGGAGGCCGTGAAGAAGTCCGCGGCGGCCTGGGCGTAGCGCCCCTCCGCCATCGCCTGGCGGGCCCGGGCGATCAGCTCGGCCAGCTGGGCGGCGCGCGCCACGATGGGATTCCGCCGGGCCAGCCGGGCACGACGCTCGGCGCCGCGCCGCTCCTCGTCGAGCCGGTGCGCCTCCATGCGGGCGAACTCCTCGGGCGGTGCCGTCTGGCGCGCGTAGGCGGCCCGCCGCGCCTCGTCGCCGAGGACGTCGCGCGCCTCGGTGAGCCTGCGGAACACGCGCTCCAGCCGGCCCCGGAAGCTCCCGAGCTTCTTGCCCGGGTAGCGATCCGGGTGGAAGACCTTCACCCTGTCGAGATAGGCCGCCTTGGCCTCCTCGGTGCTGGCGTTCCAGCGGAGCCCGAGCGCCTCCCAGTGGTCCTGCCGATCCGCGCGCGCCTCCGCCTCGAGGATGACGCGCCGCCGGTCCTCGTCGAGGTCCACCTTCTCGGCCAGGGCGGCCGGGTCGAGCTCGAGTCCACCGTCTGGATCTGCGCCCAAGGTCGGAATTCCCCCGCAACGACGCCGTTCGAAATCTATCGGCCCGGCCTCGGCGGGGTCAACGTGACGACCCGCCTACCATGGCCGCGGGACGATCAGCGCGCGAGCAGGAGCTCGAGAAGGGCCTTCTGCGCGTGTAGCCGGTTCTCCGCCTCGTCCCACACGGCCGAGCGGGGACCCTCCAGCACCGCCTCGGTGATCTCCTCCCCCCGATGGGCGGGGAGGCAGTGGAGCACGACGGCGTCCGGCCGGGCCGCGGCCACCAGGGCCTCGTCGATGAGGTAGCCGGCGAAGCGGCGCCGCCGCTCCTCCGCCTCCGCCTCCTGGCCCATGCTCGCCCAGACGTCGGTGTTGAGGACGCTCGCGCCCTCCACCGCCTCGCGGGGCGAGCGGACCACCCGGGCACGCCCGCCGGTCCGGGCCACCAGGTCGGGATCGGGCTCGTACCCCTCCGGGCAAGCCAGGCGCAGCTCGAAGCCGAGCACCACGCAGGCCTCGAGCCAGCTGTTGGCCATGTTGTTGCCGTCGCCCACCCAGGCGACCCGCAGGGCGGTGCCCGGCGCGAGCGCGTCGGCCCCGAACCGCTCGGCCACCGTGAGCAGGTCGGCCAGGAGCTGGCAGGGGTGCGACGAGTCGGTGAGGGCGTTCACCACCGGCACCTCGGCCCAGCGCGCCATCTCCTCGATCTTGGCGTGCTCGAAGGTGCGCACCACCAGGGCGTCGAGGTAGCGGGAGAGCACGCGGGCGGTGTCCTTGACCGGCTCGCCCCGGCCCAGCTGCGTGTCGCGCGGCGAGAGCACCATCGTGCTCGCGCCGAGCTGGTGCGCGGCCACCTCGAACGAGACGCGCGTGCGGGTGGAGGCCTTCTCGAAGACGAGGCCGACCGTCATCCGCTCCAGGGGGCGCGGGCCGCCCTTCCCGAGCAGCTTCCACTCGGCGGCGCGCTCGACGAGCTCGAGCAGCTCGCCCCGGTCGAGGTCGGTGACCCGCAGGAAGTCTCGCTTCGGGCGCAGGGCCATGGCGCGAGTCAGGCGGCCGCGACGGCGGCCCCGAGCCGATCGGCGGCCTGGTCGGCCTCCGCGGCGGTGAGGGTGAGCGGGGGCGCGAGGCGGACCACGTCCGATCCGATCGCGTTCACGAGCAGGGCCTGCTCGCGCGCCAGGGCCACCACCCGGGCCGCGTCCACCCCGCGCAGGACCACGCCGAGCAGCATGCCGCGGCCGCGGACCTCGGCGATCCGCCCGCCGGGGAGGGCCCGCAGCCGCCCGGCGAGCCGTTCCGAGACCGCGCGCGCCTCCGGCAGGACGCGGCCGATCTCGGCCAGGCTGGCCAGCGCCACCGCCGCCCCGAGGGCGTTCCCGCCGAACGTGGAGGCGTGGCTTCCGGGGGTGAGGTGGCTGCCCACCTCCTCGGAGGCGAGCGCGGCGCCCATGGGATAGCCGCCGGCCAGGGCCTTGGCGGACGACATCACGTCGGGCTCGACGCCTTCCCACTCGTGCGCCCACATGCGACCGGTGCGCCCCATGCCGGTCTGGACCTCGTCGAGCAGCAGGAGCGCGCCCGCCTTGCGGGTGAGGTCGCGCGCCGCCCGGAGGTACCCCGCCGGCGGCGACAGGACGCCCGCCTCTCCCTGGATGGGCTCCACGATGAAGGCGGCGGTGCGCGGGCCGAGCGCCTTCTCCAGCGCCGCCAGGTCGCCGTAGGGGACGTGCGAGACCCCCGGGACCAGCGGCTCGAAGCCGTGGTGGTACTTGGGCTGCCCGGTGGCGGCCAGCGCGAACATGGTGCGTCCGTGGAAGGAGCCCTGGCAGGCGACGATCTCGTTCCGCTCGGGGTGACCCTGGTCCGCGTGGAGCTTGCGAGCGAGCTTGAGCATCGCCTCGTTCGCCTCCGCCCCGCTGTTGCACAGGAAGACGCGGCGCGCCCAGGTGGTGGTGGCGGCGAGCGCCTCCGCCAGCTCGACCGCCCGCGGCGTGTAGAACAGGTTCGACACGTGCCAGAGGGTGCGCGCCTGCTCCTCCAGGGCGCGGACCAGCGCCGGGTGGCAGTGGCCGAGGGCCACGGTGGCGATCCCGCCGATGCAGTCGAGGTACTCGCGGCCGTCGGCGTCCCACACCCGCGCGCCCTGCCCGCGGACCAGCACCACCGGCGCCTGGCGGTAGTTCGGCGTGAAGGCCCGCTGGCCTCGCCGGACGATCTCCTCTCCGCTCATCCCGCGCTTATACCACGCGGTCACAGGATGTAACGCGAGAGGTCCTCGTCCCGGGCCACGCCCTCCAGCCGATCGCGGACCAGGGCGGCGTCCACCACGATGCGCTGGCCGCGGAGCTCCGGGCCCTCGAACGAGATCCGGTCGAGCAGGCGCTCCATGACGGTGTGCAGCCGGCGCGCCCCGATGTTCTCCATCCGCTCGTTCACGTCCGCGGCGATCCGCGCGATCTCCTCGACGGCGTCGTCGCGGAACTGGACGTCGATCCCCTCGGTGGCGAGCAGCGCCGTGTACTGCCGGACCAGGCTGTTCCGGGGCTCCCTCAGGATCCGGACCAGGTCCTCGCGCCGGAGCGGATCCAGCTCCACCCGGATGGGAAAGCGCCCCTGCAGCTCGGGGACGAGGTCCGAGACCTTGGCGAGGTGGAACGCCCCGGCGGCGATGAAGAGGACGTGGTCCGTCTTCACCGCGCCGTACTTCGTGTTGACGTTGGAACCCTCCACGATGGGCAGGAGGTCGCGCTGGACGCCGCCCCGCGACACGTCGGGGCCGGCCCCGCCCTCGCGCCCGGCGATCTTGTCGATCTCGTCGATGAAGACGATCCCGTTGTTCTGGGCGCGGTCGAGCGCGTCCCGCACCACCCGCTCCATGTCCACCAGGCGGGAGGCCTCGTCCTCGGTGAGGATGCGCAGCGCCTCCTGGACGGGGAGCCGGCGCTTCCGCTTCCTCGGGCCGCCGCCGAGCATGGAGAGCACCGGGTTCGAACCCGGGCCCTGCATCATGTCCTGCAGACCCTGGGCGACCTCCTCCATGCCCGGGCCGAGGAAGGGCATCACCGGGACGCCCCGCTCCACCACCTCCACCTCGACCTCCTCGTCGTCGAGCGTGCCGGCCCGGAGCTGCTCCCGCGCCCGCTCCCGCCCGGTGCCGCCCGCCGCCGATCGCTCCGGCGCGGCCTCCGGCTGCGGCCGCCGGAGCGGGCGGAGCGGCGAGCCGTGCCCCCCGTGCCCGAGCGCGTCCAGCACCCTCTCCTCCGCGGCCTCGCGCGCCCGGGCGCGAAGGCGCTCCTTCTCCTCCTCCTTGACGAGCTTCACCGCGGCCTCGACCAGGTCGCGGATCATCGAGTCCACGTCCCGTCCGACGTAGCCCACCTCGGTGAACTTGGAGGCCTCCACCTTCACGAAGGGCGCCCCGGCCAGGCGCGCCAGGCGGCGCGCGATCTCGGTCTTCCCCACGCCGGTGGGGCCGATCAGGATGATGTTCTTGGGCAGGATCTCGTCCCGCAGCTCCGGGGCGACTCGCTGGCGCCTCCACCGGTTCCGCAGCGCGATGGCGACCGCCCGCTTGGCCTGGTCCTGGCCGACCACGTACCGGTCCAGCTCCGCCACGATCTCCCGGGGGGCGAGGTCCTGCGGCCGCGTCACGGCAGCTCCTCCACCGTCAGGTTCGCGTTCGTGTAGATGCAGATCTCCGCCGCCAGCTTCATGGACTCCTCGGCGATGGCGCGCGCCGGCAGGGGCGAGTGGGCGAGCAGGGCGCGGGCCGCGGCCAGCGCGTAGCCGGCGCCCGAGCCGATGGCGGCGGCCGCGCCGCCCGGGACCGGGTCCGGCTCGACCACGTCGCCGGCACCGGAGAGGACGAGCAGGTGCTCCCCGTCGGCCACCAGCAGGAGGGCCTCGAGCCGGCGCAGCAGCCGGTCGGTCCGCCACTGCTTGGCCAGCTCGACCGCGGCCCGCGGGAGCGAGCGCGCGTGCTGCTCCAGCTTCTTCTCGAACAGCTCGAAGAGCTGGAAGGCGTCGGCGGTGGCCCCGGCGAAGCCGGCCAGGACCCTCCCCTCGGCCAGCCGCCGCACCTTCCGGGCGGTGGACTTCATCACCGTCTTGTCGAGGGTGACCTGGCCGTCGCCGACGAGGGCCACCCGCCCGTCGCGGCGGACGCAGAGGACCGTCGTCCCGTGCATGGCGCGCATGCCGGTGGAGTAGCGCGTGCGGGCGCCGAGGGCAATGGCGGAGGCGGACGGATCCGGAAACTCGCGGCCGGGGGCTCCTGCCGCTACCGTCGGGCCGTGGCCCCGGAACCCGCCGAGCTGCCCGCGGAGATCGAGCGCTTCCTCGCCCACCTCGGGTCGGAGCGGCGGGCCTCCCCCCACACCCTGCGGGCGTACCGGGCCGACCTGGGCCGGTGGGCGTCCTGGCTGGCGGAGCGCGGCCAGGGGCTGCTCCGGGCCTCGCCGTCGCTCGTGCGCGGATTCCTCGCCCGCGCGGCCGGCGGGGGCGGCCCCGGCGCCATCGGCCGCAAGCTCGCCGCGGTCCGGTCGCTCTACCGCTTCCTCCTGCGGGAAGGGCTCGTGGCCTCGAACCCGGCCCACGGCGTCTCCCGCCCGCGCCTTCCCTCGCGGCTGCCCCGGGCGCTCCCCGAGGAGGAGGTGGCCGCGCTCGTCGAGGCGCCGGCCGTCCGGGCGGATCCTCTGGCGCTCCGCGACCGCGCCATGCTCGAGCTCCTGTATGCGAGCGGCCTGCGCGCCGCGGAGCTGGTCGGGCTCGACGTCGGGCACCTGGACCTGGCCCAGGGGCTGGTGCGCGTCCTGGGCAAGGGTCGAAAGGAGCGGGTGGTCCCGGTGGGCCGGCCCGCCCGGGAGGCGCTGGCGCGCTACGTCGAGGACGGGCGGCCGGCCCTCGCCGCCGGCCGGGGAGGCCCGCGCGGCGGCGCGCTCTTCCTCGGCCTGCGCGGCGGGCGGCTCACGGTCCGCTCCGTGGCGCGCCGCCTCGACCGATGGGCGCTCGCGGCGGCGCTGCCCCGCCGCGTCCACCCCCACGTCCTGCGCCACTCCTTCGCGACGCACCTGCTCGGGAACGGCGCGGACCTGCGCGGGATCCAGGAGCTGCTCGGGCACGCCAAGCTCTCCACCACGCAGCGCTACACGCACCTCGACTGGCGGCGGCTCGCCGAGGCCTACGACGCCGCGCACCCGCGGGCGCGCCGGTAGGCGGGCACGGGTCGAGCCCCCGCTGAGGCTCGCCGCGTATCACCTCTCCGGCGGTCCGAACGCCGCGATGCGAACGTTCGCGTACGGTCCGGAGGCGTCCGAGCCCTCCGACGACAAGATCCGCCTGGCCGCATCTTCGTCGACCAGGATCGCGTAGTCGTGGGCGTCCTGGTCGATCAGCTGGACTCCGAACTCGTCGTCGACCTCCGACGGATCGAGCCCCAGGCGGCTCTTCACGTCCTCCAGCGCAGGCATCCCCTCCTCGGAATGTATCGTGATCATGACCTTCGACACGACGCCACCTCCGCCACCGGGGCTCCAGCGGGTCCGCGCGAGCCGCGGCCCCGCTGGAGTGTGCGCGCTGCGCGCCCCGCGATCAAGCCGCCGGGCGCTGCTCGGCGGGCGCCACCGGCTCGGCCTCCTCCACGGGCATGGGCGCCGGCGGGGGCGCCTCGACCGGGACCTCCGGCGCCTCCGCACCTGCCGCCAGCTCACGCCCGATGGGCTCGCGGGCCTCGAGCGACCGGAGCTTGGCGAGCCGCCGGCCGTTGATGATTCCCCATCCGTAGTCGAAGTCGAACCCGACCGCGCCGCGGTCTTCCGCGGTGCGCGTCAGGAGCGTCCGGACCGCGGCCGGATGCGTCACTGGCCGATGAACGTTGTAGGGGAACCGGCTGCGGAACGCCGCCAGCACACCCGCCGCCACCGGAGTCGCCGCCGAGGTCCCTCCGTCGGCCCCGTACACGCCGGAGCCCGCGAAGTGGGTGTAGCTCGACAGATCGGGCTTGATCCTCCCGAGCAACCCCGGACCGCTGGTCGAATATCCGACCCGGTTCTTCTGGACGTCCACGCCCGCGATGCAAAGCACCTGCGGGTGCGAGTTCGCGCCGAAGATGCCGGCGTTCGTGACTCGGCGGCAGCGCCCGTCCGGGCATTCACGCCCGCAGTTCCCGGCCGCGAAGAGGATGTCCGCCCCGGCGCGCTCCAGCGAGCCCACGATCCGGTTGAACGGGTGGGCCGGGTTGTCCGAGTAACGGCCCGGGTGGCCGAGCGGGAAATCCCAGCTCGGGTGAAACATCCCCCAGCTGTTGTTCACGACCATCGATCGATTCTCGCCCGGGCGCTTGGGGGTGAGCAGGATCCGCAGCAGATGTGCGTAGGCGCGCACCGCGTCGCTCAGGAGGCCGTCCATCACCGATCCGCCCTGCTGGGTCGAGCGCAGCACCGCGACGTCCAGGAGCGTGCACCGGGGCGCCGCGATCAGGACGTCGTACGCGCACATGGTGCCGTGGCCCACCGGGAGCTCACCGGGGACGAGCCCGGCCCTCGGCACCCAGCTGCGCGAAGCGTCGAAGCCCGGTGTCTTCCCCTTCGACCGCAGGTACGCGAGGTTGACGCCGGTGTCGACGATGGCGACGAGGACCCCATTCCCGTCCATGTGGTTCTTCGCCAGCCCTGGAACGTCGAGGAGCGCCGCGACGTCGGCGTCGGTCCCGAGAGCCGGCGAGCCGGGACAGATCGTGCACACCTCGATGCGCGTGTCGGCCCACACGTTGACCACGTTCGGCGCCTGGATCCGGACGCCCTGGTCCGTGATCGCGGACGAGTCGACGGTACCTCGCACGAGGTAGGTGCTCTTCGCAGGGGAGGCGTCCACTGCTTCGGCCTCGCCCACGTCGAAGACGTGGTCCTCCACGACCCTCGGCACGAGCCCGGCCAGGGGGATGGCGCCGTATTCGCGATCGAGCACGAGCCCCGGAACATCCGCCGGGGCGTGTGCCTCGAGCGCGACGTCCGTCCGCTCGTCGCCCACTTCGAAGCTCATCGATGGCGGTTGCGGCACCGCTGCCGCAGCGAACTCCACGATGACGTTCACTGTCTTGCCCATCTTCCTCCTCCTCCACGTCGCGCCCGGACGACCACCCCCGCGCTGCACGCGGAGAGGGCCGTCATGAGAGGCGACGTGCGATCTGAGTCTGATGGACGGATTCCGCGCGGAGTGTGACCGGCGCGCTCCAACCGGGACCCGCACCGACGCGGGCCGGTGCGTATCCGCCTCGCCGCGACGACGTGGAGCGCCGCCATCCGGGGACCCCCTCCGGGCGGCGGAGACCACCCCGTCCCGGATCGCGGCGGTGCCGGCGGCGAAGGCGGGATGCGGCCGACCCCCGTTGCAGGCTCCCTCCGGCTCGGTGCAAGCTGGCTGGCGTCGGACCCGTCTGCAAGGCCGCTCGTCGGCCGCCCAGGGAAAGCCATGCGCACGCGACTCGTTCACGCCGCCTTCCGACCGGCCGTCCTCGCCGCCTCGCTCCTCTGGGCCGGGTGCGGCGGCGACGGCTCGCCCGAACCGTGCGCCCCGGCGGCGGAGAGCTGCAACGGCGTGGACGACGACTGCGACGGCCAGGTCGACGAGGCCGCTGCGGTCGGCTGCACGGCCTGGTTCGAGGACGCCGACGGCGACCGCTCCGGCGGCGCCTCCGCCTGCCTCTGCGCGCCGGCGGCGCCCTTCACCGTCGTCACCGGCGGCGACTGCGACGACGCCAGCCCGGCGATCTTCCCGGGCGCCGTCGAGACCTGCAACGGCGTGGACGAGGACTGCGACGCGCTGATCGACGAGGGGATCGAGGGCTGCTGTGCCCCCGACGACCAGCAGGCCTGCGGCGTCGCGCAGGGCATCTGCACGGCCGGCACATCCACCTGCGGCGCCGGCTTCGCCTGGGGGCCGTGCCTCGACGCGGGCGGCGCACCGGTCGTCCTCCCCGGAACCGTCGCCGAGATCTGCAACGGCCTGGACGACGACTGCGACGGCGCGACCGACGAGGACTTCCCCACGCTCGGCGTCGGCTGCACCGTCGGGATCGGCGCATGCCAGCGCACCGGCACGCTCGTCTGCACCGGCGACGGCGCGGGCGTCGAGTGCAGCGCCAGCCCGGGCGCCCCGGGCGCGGAGCTGTGCAACGGCATCGACGACGACTGCGACCCCGGCACCCCGGACGGCGCGGGCGAGTCGACGCTCGGCGCTGCCTGCGACGGAGCCGACGCGGACCTCTGCAGCGGCGGGTCGATCGCCTGCGTGGCCGGGCAGCTCGTCTGCGACGACGTCGCCGGCAATGCCGCGGACGTCTGCGACGGCGCCGACAACGACTGCAACCCGTCGACGCCCGACGGATCGGGCGATCCGCGCGTCGGCGCGGACTGCTGCCCGAGCGGGAACCTCGCCGACTGCGCCAACACCGGCGGCAGCACCCGCTGCCGGGCCGGCACCGCCACCTGCTCGAGCGGGGCGATCGTCTGCGGCGGAGCGGTGCAGAGGACCGCCGAGATCTGCGACGGCGTCGACAACGACTGCGACGGCGCCCTGGACGACGTCGCGGGGATCGGCACCGCCTGCAGCGGCGGCCCCGTCAACACCACCGGCGCGTGCGCCGCGGCCTACACCTGCACCGGCTTCCCCGGCCCCGGGCCCGGCGGCCTCACCTGCGTCCAGACCGTCGGGCCGACCGCCGAGATCTGCAACGGGATCGACGACGACTGCGACGGCACCATCGACGACGCCCCGGGCGACGTGGGCGGGGCGTGCTGTGCCCATGCCAGCTGCGCGACGCAGGGCGCCTGGACCTGCGACGCGGGCGTGCTCGTCTGCAGCGGGTCGACTCCGGCCGGGGCCGGAAGCTGCACGGCCGGGGAGCCGTGCTGCCCGACCGGAGACCTGTCCGGTTGCCAGAACGTCGGGGCGGGAACCCGCTGCCAGGTCGGCACCTGCTCGTCCGGGTCGGAGTGCGTCGGCGCCGTGGCCAGGGCCACCGAGACCTGCAACGGCGTGGACAACGACTGCGACGGCCTCGTGGACGACGTCGCCGGGATCGGCGCCGCCTGCAGCGGCGGCGGGGTGAACACCACCGGCGCCTGCACCGCGGCCTACGCGTGCGCCGGCGGCGCGCCCGGCCCCGGGCCCGGCGGCCTCACCTGCGTCCAGACCGTCGGCCCGACCGCCGAGGTCTGCAACGGGATCGACGACGACTGCGACGGCACCGCCGACAACGCCCCCAGCGACGCGGGCGGGCCGTGCTGCGCCCATGCCAGCTGCTCGACGCAGGGCTCGTGGACCTGCAGCGCGGGCGTGCGGTTCTGCTCGGGATCGATCCCGTAACGGCTACCGCGGCAGCTCCGCCACGTACGCGCCCGCCCGCTTCGGGTGCATGACGGCGTACACGAGCCGCTCCGACCGCGGCCCCAGGAACCGAGCCGTCCCCGGCACGACGGCCTGGTCCACCGCCACGAGCCCGTCCTCCCGCCAGATCGCGACGTCGAGCGCGGGCATGTCCATGCGCTGGAACCCGAGGAGCAGGCGCCCGGGATCGGCCGGGTCGAACTCGAAGCTCTTCACCCCCCGCGCGATCTGGGCGGGCTTGCCGCCCGCGGCGAGCCCCTCCGCCGGGATCCGCTCGAGGTCGCACGCCTCCCCGTTCCGCGTGCAGCGCGTCCGGTAGTAGAGCCACCTGCCGTCCGGCGAGAAGTCGAACCCGAAGACCCCCTGCGCGATCTGCGAGGGCTTCGCGTCGGGGGGGGCGTCGAGCGCGGCCAGGCCGAGGTCCACGGAGTAGCCGCCCCGGGCGGTGTGCTGCAGGAACGCCACCCGCCGCCCGTCCGGCGAGAGCGCGAAGTCCGTGACGTTCGGCGCCACGGTCCGCGCCCCCTCGTCGAGGCCCCCCGCCGCGAGCGTCCCGGCGCGCACGCGGGGATCGTACCCCTGCAGCCAGGCGATCCGGGGCGCGCCGGCGGCCCAGCGGTACTCGCCCACCTCCCGCGCCAGGACGCGGCCCGGCGCGCCCACGCGGGCGACGTGCAGGTTCCCCTGCTTGCCGGGCTCCACCTCGCCGAGCCAGGCGAGCGCGGAGCCGTCGCGCGCGAAGGCGAAGCCGGACGCCCCGGACCCCGCCAGGGCCGAGGAGCGGCCGCGGCCGACGCGCAGCTCGTGTGCCCCGCCGCGGAGGGAGACGAAGGCGTAGGTTCCCCCGGCCGGCGCGAACCCGTAGTCGGCCACGTCCTCGCCGATCCGCACCACCTCGTCGGTCTCCGCCAGGAGCGCGAGCAACGCGCCGCCGGCGGCGGCCCGGGTCCTGAGCAGCGCCGCCACCTCGCCCCGGCGGCGCCCCCCCGGAGCGGGATCGAACTCGAAGGTGGCCAGGCTCTCCACGCCGCGGAGCGACCGCGGCGCGCCCGGGGGCGCGAGGACGAGCCGCCCGCGCGCGACGCCGGCCAGCGCCCCGCCCGGCGCGAAGCCGTGGAAGGCGACGTCCTTCGCCACCTCCTCCACGGTCCCTCCCCGGAAGGCCAGGAGCGTCCCGGTGCCGGCCGCGTAGTCGTATCCCGCCAGGACGGCGAGCGCCGACCCCTCCCGCGACCAGACGAACCCGTGCGGCAGGGTGGTCACGCCGCGGCCGACCAGGCGCGCATCGCCGCCCCCGGCCGGCGCGACGCGCAGGTCGCAGTTCGCCGTCCGCGGCGGGAGGTACTGTCCGGTCGCCTCGCGGCACCCCTCGAGCCAGGCGAGCCAGGCTCCGCCCGGGTCGGCCGCGACCGCCCGGACCTCGCCGGCGGCGACGAGCCGGCCCCGCCCCGCCTTCCCGGCTCCCTCCTCGCGCCCGGCCGGGCAGGCGGCCAGCAGGAGAGCGGCCGCGATCAGGTGGGCTCGAGCCACGAGGCGATCTCCCTTCGCGCCCGCTCCAGGTGGGCGAGCTTGCGGGCCTCCTTACCACGGTGGCGCCCGGGGAGCGGCGGAAAGAGCGCGAAGACGACGTTGGAGGGCTGGTAGGGAAGGCCGGGCGGGTGAGCCTCGCCGGTGAGGTGCCGGTGCAGCGCGCCCATGGCGGTGCCGGGCGGGGGTGGCCGGAACGACCGGCCCGCCAGCCGGTCGAGGATGGCCCTCGCCGCGAGGTGCCCGCAGGCGGCAGACTCGACGTACCCCTCCACCCCCACCATCTGCCCGGCGAAGAAGAGGTGTGGCCTCTGGCGGTGCGAGAGGTCGGGCGCGAGCACGCGGGGCGCCTCGAGGAAGGTGTTGCGGTGCACCTGCCCGAGCCGCAGGAACTCCGCGCCGGCCAGGCCGGGGAGGTGGGCGCGGAAGATCCGCCGCTGCTCGGGCCAGGTGAGGCGCGTCTGGAAGCCGACCAGGTTGAAGGCGGTGCCGGCCACGTCCTCGCGGCGGAGCTGGACCACCGCGAAGGGTCGCCGCCCGGTGCGCGGGTCCTCGAGGCCGACCGGCTTCATGGGGCCGTGCGCGAGCACGTCCGGCCCCCGCTCCGCCATCACCTCGATGGGCAGGCATCCCTCGAAGTAGCGCGGCTCCTCGAAGGGGTGAGGCTTCACCTTCTCGCCCGCGAGCAGGGCGGCCACGAAGGCGCGGTACTGGGCCTCGTCGAGGGGCAAGTTGAGGTAGTCGTCCCCTCCGCCCTTCCCGTAGCGCGAGCGCGCGTAGGCGATGGAGCGGTCGATCGAGTCCGCCGCCACGATGGGGGCGATGGCGTCGTAGAAGTGGAGGCGGCCGCCCGAGAGGCGCGCCACGTCCTCCGCCAGCGCGTCGCCGGTGAGCGGACCGGTCGCCACCAGGGCCAGGCCCGGCCCGGGCGGGAGGACCGTGACCTCCTGTCGCACGACCCCGACGAGGCCGTGGCCGAGGAGCCGGTCCGTCACGAACCGGCTGAACCGGATGCGGTCCACCGCCAGGGCGTCCCCGGCCGGGACCCGGGACGCGTCCGCCGCCTCGAGGACGAGGCTCCCGAGCTTCCTCAGCTCCTCGTGCAGGAGCCCGACGGCATTCGCGGGATTGTCCGATCGCAGCGAGTTCGAGCAGACCAGCTCCGCCAGGCCGTCCGACGCGTGGGCCGGCGAGCGGCGCGCCGGACGCATCTCGTACAGGTCCACGCCCACGCCGGCGCGGGCGAGCACATGGGCCGCCTCGCTCCCTGCAAGTCCCCCGCCGATGACCTCGACCCGCTGCGCCTTCATGTCACCCCGAGCCGGGCTGGCTCCCGGACGCGCGAGGGTTTAGCGTATCCGGGTGGAGCCTGGCATGCAGCCCGGAGGGGCAGGGAGCACGGCGTGAGCGGGATCGACCTCGCCAAGGTGATGGCGGATCTGCAGCGCCGCCGGCGGCAGGTCCTGGCGGCGGCCCGCCGCGCCGAAGCCGAGATCGACGGGCTCCGCGCCGCGGGTCGCGACCCGGAGTTCGAGGAGGGCGCCCAGTCCGACGCCGCCCAGCAGACCCTCTCCACGCTCGGCGAGGCGCAGCGCGGGGAGATCGGGCTCATCGACGCCGCCATCGCGCGCGTCGAGGCGGGCCGCTACGGGATCTGCCGCGACTGCGAGCAGCCCATCGATCCGCGCCGCCTGGCCGCCCTGCCGTACGCGCTGCACTGCGCCGAGTGCGCCGAGCGCCGGACCGGCTAGGACGACGGTTCGCGATCCGGGGTCACGGAAGCGCGGCGTCTACACACGGGCCCCGCGGGGGAGTGTTTCCCTCGGCGCTCCGCGGCTCCCCCGTCGCCGTACCGTCGCCGATCCCGTCCGCTCCCGCCGGCATCGACGCCCTGCCAGCACGCGGCGGTGACGCTCGGATCGCAGCGGCTGGACCGGCGCCGCTGCCGGTTCGATCCCCGACCGAAGAAGACCTCCCGCGCTCGAACGCTCCGCGCCTCGGGCAACGCCCCCCGCGGGTCCCTGTCCCGCCGGCGGGTGGGTCCCCCGGCGAGCAAGCGCGCGGGCCCGGGCTCGTCCGCGCCGCGTCGGAGACGGATGCGGCGGAAGGCTCGCCCCCGAGACGGGGCGTGCGACCAATCAGGTCGCGCCCTCGGGGGCGGGCGCCTCCGGATCGGCCGAGCGGCGGTAGCCGCACTCCTTGTCCGGGCAGGCGATGAAGGGCCCGTCGCGCTTCGAGTACTTCTGGAGCAGGTAGGCCCCGCCGCACCGGGGGCAGGCCTCGTTGCGCGGCCGGTCCCAGGAGACGAAGTCGCAGCTCGGGTAGGAGGAGCAGCCGTAGAAGTTCCGGCCCCGCTTCGAGCGCTTCTCGGTCACGTACCCGCCGCAGCCCTTCGGGCAGGAGACGCCGATGGACACGGGCCTGGTGCCCTTGCACTCCGGGTACCGGGTGCAGGCCAGGAACCGGCCGAAGCGTCCCCGCTTCATCACCATCGTCCCGCCGCACTGCGGGCACTTCTCGTCGACCGGGACCTCCTCCTCCTTCTCCGGGACGATCTTCCCCTCCTCGCGGCGGAAGTTCATGGTGTTCCGGCACTCCGGGTAGCCGGAGCAGGCCAGGAACTCTCCCATGCGGCCCCACTTGATCACCATGGGCTTGCCGCACTTCTCGCAGGAGAGGTCGGTCGCGATCTCCTGGCGCTTCACGTCGCGCATGTGGACCTCGGCCTTGGCGAGGTCCTCCTTGAACGTCGCGTAGAAGTCGCCGAGCACCTCCTGCCAGCCGGCGCTGCCTTCCTCGATCTCGTCGAGGCGCTCCTCCATGCCGGCGGTGAAGGCGAGGTCCATCTCGCGCGGGAAGCTCTTCACCAGCTCGTCGGTCACGACCAGGCCGACGTGGGTGGGCCTGAAGTTCCGCTCCACCTTCTCGACGTACCCCTTCTCCTGGATGTTCTCGAGGATGGCGGCGTAGGTGGAGGGCCGGCCGATCCCCCGCTGCTCGAGCTCCTTCACCAGCGACGACTCGTTGAAGCGCGGGGGCGGCTGGGTGAAGTGCTGCTCCGGAAAGAGGCCCCGGAGCGCCAGCTCCATGCCGGCCTCGAGCGGGGGGAGCTGGCGATCCTCGTCCCTCTTCTCGCCCTCGCCGTTCGGCTCGGCCTTCTCCTCCTCCTCGCCGGCCTCCTGCTCGTGCGGCTTCGCGCCGTACACGGCCAGGTACCCGGGGAACTTGAGGAGGGACCCGGTGGCGCGGAAGGTGGCCAGCGCCGGCCCGTCCCCGCCCGGCCCGCCGCGCGCCGCCGCGACGTCGGCCACGGTCTGGTCGTAGACCGCCGGAACCATCTGGCAGGCGACGAAGCGGTTCCAGACGAGCTCGTAGAGGCGCTGCATGTCTCGCTCGCCCACCTGCTCGAGGAAGGGCGCCACCCGCTCGGGCGTCCACTCCAGCGAGGTGGGGCGGATCGCCTCGTGCGCCTCCTGGGCCGCCTTGGCCTTGGTCCGGAAGACGTTCGGCTCCGCCGGCAGGTGGTCGCTCCCCCAGCGCGCCGCCACGAAGGCGCGGGCCGCGTCCACCGCCTCGGTGGAGAGGCGCACCGAGTCGGTGCGCATGTAGGTGATGAGGCCGACCGAGCCCTCGTCCCCCAGCTCCACGCCCTCGTAGAGGCGCTGGGCCAGGGTCATCGTCTTCTTGGCGGTGAACCCGAGCCGGTTGGCCGCCTCCTGCTGCAGCTTCGCGGTGGTGAAGGGCGGCGGCGGGTTCCGGCGCCGCTCCTTGCGGTCCACCGAGGCCACGGTGAAGCGCGCCTTCTCCACCTCGGCGACGAGCGCCCTCGTCCCGGCCTCGTCCTTCAGGTCCGCCTTCTCGCCCTTCACCCGGATGAGGCGGGCGCGGAACTCGGGGGGCAGCGCGGCGGCGAGCTGCGCCTCGAGCGTCCAGTACTCCACCGCCACGAACGCCTCGATCTCGCGCTCCCGCTCCACCACCAGCCGCACGGCCACCGACTGGACGCGCCCGGCCGACAGGCCGCGCCGCACCTTCTTCCAGAGGATGGGGCTGATCTGGTACCCGACCAGCCGGTCGAGGATGCGGCGGGCCTGCTGCGACTCGAACTTGCTGCGATCGAGGGCCTGCGGCTGCTCCATCGCCTTCTGGATGGCCTTCTTGGTGATCTCGTTGAAGAGGACCCGGACCACCCGCTCGTCGCCGCCCTCGGCGCCCAGCTCGTCGGCGATGTGCCAGGCGATGGCCTCGCCTTCCCGGTCCGGGTCGGTGGCCAGGAAGACCCGCTCCGCCTTGTGCGCGGCCCGCTTGATCTCCGACAGGACCTTGGCCTTGCCCTTGATGACGTCGTAGTGGGGCCTGAACCCCTTCTCGACGTCCACGCCCATCTTCGACTTGGGCAGGTCCTTCACGTGCCCGACCGAGGCCCGGACGTCGAAGCCGCGCCCCAGGTACTTCTTGATGGTCCTGGCCTTGGCGGGGGACTCGACCACCACCAGGCTCCCGCTGCGGACCGTCCGGGAGGCGCTCCGGCGCGGCGCGGCGGCCTCCGGGGCGGCCTTCGCCCGGCGCTTCCCCTTCGCGGTCTCGCCACTCGCCTTCGGCATGGACTCTACCCCCCGGCCCGGCGCAGGAACAGGTGGCCCGGCCGCTGCTCGCACAGCCCGCGCAGCTCGAGCGCGAGCAGCCCGGCCAGCGCGGGCCCGGGCGGAAGCCGGACCGCACGGGCCACCTCGTCGGCGTGCCGCGGCCGGGGACCGAGGGCGGCGAGCAGGGCCCGCTCCCCTTCCCCGACCTGCGCCTCGGCCTCGGCGAGCGGCAGCTCCCCCTGCGGCGCGATCCCGAGGGCCGCCAGGACGTCGGCGGCCGACGCGGCCGCCCGCGCCCCGGCGCGGAGCAAGGCGAGCGGCGCCTCGGCCAGCGGGTCGCCCACCTCCCCGGGGACGGCGAAGACGGGCACGCCCTGGACCCGGGCGTGCTCGGCGGTGAGCAGCGCGCCGCTCCCTCCCGAGCCGCGCACCACCACCACGGCGTCGCTCATCCCGCTCACGATCCGGTTGCGGCGCGGGAACGTCCAGCGCGCGGCCGGCGTGCCGTCCGGCAGCTCGGACAGGAGCGCGCCCCCCGCGCCGAGGATCCGCGCGAACAGGTGCCGGTGGCCGGCCGGGGTGGGGACGTCCACGCCGGATCCGAGCACGGCCACGGTGTGCCCGCCGGCGTCGAGGGCGGCCAGGTGGGCGAGCGCGTCCACGCCCAGCGCGCCGCCCGAGACCACCGAGACCCGGGCCCGCGCCAGGCCCGAGGCGATGCGCCGGGCCATCTCCCGGCCGTAGTCGTCGGGCGCGCGCGTGCCCACCACGGCGACCCGGGCCGGCGGCGCCGACAGGTCGCCGCGGAGGCGCAGCGCCGCGGGAGCGTCCGCGATCCTCGCGAGCGCGTCGGGGTAGAGGCCGTCGCCCGGCCGGATGGTGCGCGCCGCCTCCATGGAGCGGGGGCATATACCCGCCGGGTCCCACAGCGTCAAGCAGGGCCCCTTCCCCCGCATGCACGGTCCGTTCCGGCCCCGGCCGTTCCCCTACCCTCCGCCCGCTCCGGAGGCGGGGCGCATCTCCACCTCGTCGCCGATGGCCAGCTCGTGCCGGCTCTTGACGACGAGCGCGGTGGAGACCGTCTCCTGCGCGTCCACCACCAGCAGATCGCCCATGTCCTCCTTGGGCCAGCCCGCCTCGCGCATGGGCTTCTTGGGCGGCTTGCCGTACGGGTCGCCGCTCCGGACCACGGTGAAGACGTTGCCGACCTCGACCCCGTGCTTCTTGCCCTTGTCCACGAAGACGACGTGGTGCTCGCCGATCTCGGTGACGATCTCGAACTGCGACGCCACGATGTGGCCCTGGAGCGCGACCTGGTTCGGCCTGCGCTTGACGCTGCGGACCACCCGCTCGTTCCAGGGCCCGAGCAGGGCCCCGCGCTCGATGGGGAAGTTCGTGCTCGTGATCACGAGCGAGACCACGTCGTCGTCGATCCGCGTCACCCGGGCCGAGCCGAGGATGGTGGTCTGGTACCCCAGCATCTCGCCGGTGCGCGGATGGTGGATGGCCCGCTCGGTCTTGTAGACGAGGTACGTCTCCCCCACCTTCACCGGGACCGACCGCTCGAACTCGGCGTAGGTCTTGTCGAGGGTGGAGAGCATGAGCTTCTCCTCGAACGCCCCCTTGATCCGGCCCGACTGCTCGAGCTCGTGCCTCGTCACGAACGTCACGTTGCGGGCCTGCATGGCCTTGGGCGGGACGTAGCCGATCTTGTAGGGACCGCTCACGGCCACCGTCTCGGCCTCCTCCAGGGAGGCCTGCGCCTGCATCTCGGCGCGCGAGAGGTCCTCGAGCTCGCGGGGCGCCTCCGCGACCTCCACCGGCTCCACCCGCGCCGGCGCCTCCTCCGCGGCCGGGTAGAAGCGGATCAGGTTCCCCGGGTAGATCCAGTTCGGGTTCGTGATCTCCGGGTTGTAGGACCAGACCTTCGGCCAGTACCAGGGGTTGTTGAGGAACCGGCCGGAGAGATCCCACAGCGTGTCGCCCGGACGGACCGTGTAGGTGTCGGGAGGGGTGGCGGCGCCTCCCTCGGCGGCGGCGCCGCCCTCCTGCGGCGTCAGCTCGATGTTGTCGCCGAACTCGACCACCTCCTCGCCGGGCGCGGCCTCCCCCTCGGCCTCGCCGGCCGGAGCGGCCTCCTGGGCGGCCGCCTCGGCGCGCTCCTGGATTCGCGCGTTGGCCTCGTTCGACTGCTGGCGGGCGCCCCGCGCCGCCTCGATGGCGGCCGGCTGCGCCAGCGCCGCCAGGGGCAGGAGCGCGGCGGCGAGCGTGAGGATGCGCGTCATGGGGTGCTCCTTTCCGGACCGTCCGCCGGCCTCGCTTCGCCGGCGCGCCCGGAGATCGCTGCGAGGCGGCGCCCGGCCCGATCGGCGGCGGGGGTCCGCGGGTATTCGGCCACCAGCCGCTCGAGGAGCGTGCGCTCCGCCTCGGCCTCGCCCAGGCGGGAGGCGCAGGCGGCCATCATCTCGAGGGCGTCGCTCATGGCGTCGCCGGCCGGGTACTCGCCGGCGGCCCGCCGGGCCAGGCCGCAGCCGGCCCCGTCCTCCCCGCCGTCGGCGTAGGCGCGCGCTGCGTCCACCAGCGCGTTGTCGGCAGAGGGGTGGCGGGGGTAGCGGGCGGCGAAGTCCTCGAGGGCGTGGGCCCGCTCGAGGCCGGACTGGCGGCGGGCGGCGCGCAGCTCCCCCTCCGCCTCCGCGGCGATGTCGCGGCCGCTCGGTCGGGCCAGCCGCTCCAGCCGGTCGGGATCGGGCTCCCCGATGGGCACGGCCGTGGAGACCGGCGGAGGGGGCCTGGCCGCCCGCGCCGCCGGGGCCACCTTCACCACCGCGAGATCGGGCGGCACGAGCGGGACGCTCGCCGCGGCCGCGGGCGGAGCCGGCTCGACCTGGGCCTTGGTGCGGCGCGCGGCCAGCGCGTCGACCCGCACCGAGAGGGCCTCCACCGCACGGAAGAGCTGGGCGTTCTCGCTCCGCAGCGCCCGGACCTCGGCGCGCACCGCGTCCAGGTCGGACCGGATCGAGCCGGCCTGCCCGGCGCAGCCGAGCGCGAGCGTGGCCGCGGCGACGGCGGCGGGTGGCGCGCGAAAAACCCTCAAAACTCGAAGAATTCTAGATGAGATCGGCGACCGGTCAAGGAAGGGTCCCCCCGCCGGAGGAGCGCCGAGGTGCGACAAAGGCCACCTGCCTCCCGGTCCGACCGGCGTCGCGGCGATGGGAGAAGAAGAGATCCCGCTCGCAGGCGGTGCACCGGCCCAGCACCTCGATCCGGTCGGCGCGGACCCCGGCGGCGGCGAGGACGAGCGCGTTCGCCCTCCACAGGTCGAGGCGCGGGCGGGGCCCGTCCCGGACCGTCTCGGCCCCCAGCTCGTCGCCGAACCATCCGGCGAGATCGGGCGATACCTCGTAGCAGCAGGGTCCGATGGAGGGGCCCACCACCGCGACGAGGTCCCCGGGCCGGCATCCCGCCTCGGCCAGGGCCGAGACCCCCGCCGCGGCGGCGCGCGCGGCCGTGCCGCGCCAGCCGGCGTGCACCGCCGCCACCAGCCCGGAGGCCGGGTCGGCGAGCAGGACCGGGACGCAGTCGGCCACCGAGACGCAGGCGGCCAGGCCGGGCTCGGCCGAGAGGACCGCGTCGGCCTCCATCTCGGGCTCGGCGGAGCGGATCGCGCGCACGGCGCGGGCGCCGTGGACCTGCCGTACCCGCGCGAAGGCGAGGCCGGCCTGCGCCTCGAGCCGCCGCCAGTTCTCGGCCACGTGGGCCGGATCGTCGCCGACCCGCCCGCCGAGGTTGAGGGAGTCGAAGGGCGGGGAGGAGACCCCGCCCTGGCGCGTGGTGAAGCCGTGCGGGAAGCCGGCGAGCAGGCGCGCCTCGAGCAGCAGCACGGCTCCCTACTTCCGGCGAGGCCGGCCCGGCTCCTCGCCGGCCGGCTCCGCCGATCCGTGCTTCTCGGCCGCGGGCCCGCGCCGGGCCCGGAGCCGGGCCACCTCCGCCTCGAGTGCCTTCTCGCGCTTGACCCGCTCCTCGAGGGCGGCCTGGAGCCGCTCCACCTCCTGGGCGCGCAGCTGATCGCGGCGGGCCAGATCGTCGCGGAAGCGCCCCTGGGCCTCCTCGGCGGCCCGGGCTGCCCGGGCCGTCCCCTCGCGGCGGGCCTCCTCGGCGCGGGCCTCCGCGCGCGCGAGACGCTCGGCGAGATCGGCCTCGGCGGCCTCGCGTTCCCGGCGCGCCGCCAGGCCGGCCGCCTCGTGCTCGGCCACGGCCGCCTCCAGCCGGGCCCTGAGCTCGTCGCGCTCCTGCGTGGTCCGGGCCTGGAGCGCGGCGGCCTCCTCCTCCCTCGCGCGCACCCGCTCCGACTCGGCCCTCCGCTCCGACTCGGCCACCATCCCCTCCTGCCGCGCCCGGGAGAGGTCCGCCTCCAGCCGGTCCACCTCCCGGCGCGCGGCGGCGAGCAGCCCGTCCCGCGCCTCGACCTCGCCGCGCAGCTCGGCCGCCCGGCGCTCGGCCTCCGCGCCCGCGGCGGCCAGGGCCTCCCCTCCCGCGCGAACCTCCTCCTCCAGGGCCACGACCCGCTCCGCGATGCGCTGCCGCTCGGCTTCGGAGGCGGCCAGCCGCTCCGAGAGCCGCTCCGCCTCGAGCGCGGCCACCCGGGTCCGCTCCCCGGCCAGCGCCGCCTCCAGCTCCGCCTGCCGGGTGGAAGCGGCCGCCTCGGCCTCCTCGAGGCGGGCCCGGATCCGCTCCGCGTCCGCCCGCGCTCCCTCCAGCGCCTCCCCGAGCGCCTGCGCTCGCGCCTCCGCCTCGGAGCGCGCCGCATCCCGTTCGCCCTCCGCCCGCTCCGCCCGGGCGCGGAGGGCGGCCGCCTCGCCCCGGAGCCGGTCGGCCTCGGCGCGGAGCCGTTCCGACTCGACCCGCTGCACCTCCCGCTCCCGGGAGATGGAGGCGTCCCGGACGGTGAGGGCGTTCTCCAGCTCGCCGACGCGGCGCTCGGCCTCGGCGCGCGCCCGCCCGGCCGCCTCGGCGCGCGCCTCCGCATCCCGGATGCGCTCGGTGCCCTTCTTCTCGGCGAGCGACCGCTCCCGCGCGAGCTCGGCCTGGATCCGGTCCAGCTCGGCGACGAGCTCCGCCTCCCGCTCCGCCAGCTCCCGCCCCAGGCCCTCGACCTCCGCCTCCAGGCCGGAGATCTGCTGGAGGTGGTCCGCGATCTCCGCGGAGAGGTCCGCCTCGCGCTCGCGCCCCGCCTCCCGGAGGCGCCTGTGCTCCTCGTCGAGCGCGCGCAGGCGTTGCTCGCGCTCCCGGATGGCCGCCTCGCGTTCGTCGATCCGGGCCCGGTAGGCCTCGGCGGACTCCCGGGCCGAGGCGCGCGCCGCGTCCCGATCCCGCTCGAGGTCCGCCGCCTGGGCCCGCACCTCGGCGAGCGTCTTCTCGACCCGCGCCAGCTCGCCGGTGGCGGCGTCGAGGGCCACCTTGCGGTGGGCCAGATCGTCGTCGCGCTTGCGGACCTCGCGCTCCAGCTCGTGGATGCGCCGCTCGCTCGCGGCCACGACCTCGATGAGCTCCTTCTCCTGGCTGAACCGATCGGTCAGGAGGCCCTCCACCGAGGCGCCGTGCTGCTGCTCGGTGCGCAGGTAGTCGTCGCGGGCCGCGGAGAGCCGGTGGAGCACGTCGTCCAGCTTGAGCTTGAGGTCCTGGACCTCGACGTCCTTCTCGTGGATCCGCTCGTCCACCGAGGCGACCTCGCGCTCCCGGATCTCCCAGATCTCGGAGAGGCGCGCGATCTGCGCCTCCCGCCACTTCAGGTCCTCGCGGAGCAGCTGGACGCGGCCCTCGGGCGTGGCGAGCAGGTCCCGCCGGGGCGGCGGGCGTTGCCGCCACGCCTCCGCGGCCAGCTCGTCGCGCCGCTCCGAGATCGACTGGAAGACCCGATCGACGAAGAGGCGGTCGTCGTCGGTGAGGGTGGTCCGCACCGGGCGGCGGGGCACCGGGGGCGGCGTGGGCTCCCGCGGCCG
>DATIUR010000046.1:0-16193 GCA_035466675.1 Anaeromyxobacteraceae bacterium
CGGAGAGGCCCAGCGCCGCTCGATCACCACCGCCTCCTCGGTGAGGCGGGACCCCACCGGCGTCCACGCCTGGGAAGCTCCGAGGATGCCCGCCACGGCGAGCGGGACGATGGCGAGGGCGGCGGCGAGGCCGAGCTTGAGCCCCCGACCCAGCGGGCGAGGAGGAGGGGGGGCGTCGCCGGCGGCCCGGGCCTGCGGGGCGCGGGTCACCACCTCCTCCAGGAACCGCTCCGGCGGCTCCGGCGAGAGGACGAACCGCTCGTCCACGGTGTCGATCCGGACGAGACCGACGCGCCGGGTGGCGTACAGGCGGAAGGAGCCCAGGCTCCGCGACCAGAAGCGGCCGTAGTAGCCGAACAGGCCCCCCGAGCCGCCCAGCCGGAGCGCGCCCCGGAGCGCGTCCGGCGGGAGCAGGCCGGCCGACCGGATCGACGCGGCTGCGATGGCGACGGGGCGGAGCGGCCGCTCGACCCGGACCTGGCCGGCCTCGACCGAGAAGCCCCGCGGGGCGAGCGCCCAGGTCGCGCCCACCAGCGCCGCCGCCAGCGCGGCCACGGCGGCGGAGAGGGCGGCCGGCAGGTCGGCGCGCGCCGCGACGAGGGCGAAGACCGCCACCGCCAGCGCGAGCAGGACGACCGCGGCGACGGTGACGGCGCGCAGCGTCCGGTCCCACGGTGCGCCGAAGCGGGGCACCGTGGCATCGTATCGCACTCTCCGTGCGGCGGAAGGCCGCACCGCGCGCGCGCGCGCAGGGACCTTCGAGGGGGTCGGCCGGCGCTCCGGAGTCCGCGGAAACCCGCGCGTAAACGCGCATTGACGGGCCGGGCGCCGGTCTGCTCTGCATGGCCTTGCGGCGGAGCGGGCGTGCCCGGAGCTGCCGGGCGAACGCGTGACCGCCGGAGATCGGACCGGGGTTGCGCATGGGGCGCGTCCTGGTCGCGGCACTTCTCCAGGAGGCAAGACACATGGCGAACGAGAGGGAGAATCTGGGTCGGCGCGAGATCCTCACCCGAGCGGGTCTCGTCCTGGGCGGGGCGGTGGCCGCGGGCGCCCTCCAGGCTTGCGGAAGCGAGGACAGCCCGCCGGTCGACCCCGGCCCGCAGGTCTCGGAGTTCCCCTATGCCCAGCACATCGCGGCCGGCTACCAGCTCGACGTCGCGGCGGTGAAGGAGGCCGCGTACCAGAACTACTGGGCGGGCGGGTGCTGCCACGGGGCCTTCAGCTCCCTCGTGGGCCACCTGGCCCAGACGGTCGGCCAGCCGTTCAGCCTGCTGCCCGTCGACTTCGGCAAGTTCGGCGGCGGCGGCGTGGCCGGGTACGGGAGCATCTGCGGCGCGGTGCTGGGGAGCACGCTCGTCCTCAACATGGTGGTGGCGGATCCGCCCGCGCCCGCCCCCGCGCTCCGCAACCCGATGATCGCGGAGCTGATGCGCTGGTACGAGGGCCACGCGTTCCCGGGCTACACGCCCACCACCGTCAACTCCGCCGAGGCCGGCCAGACCACCCTCGACTTCTCCGAGGCGAACCTGGTCAACCTGCAGCGGGCCCCGCACTCGCACCTGTGCCACGCCTCGGTGAGCGACTGGTGCGCCGCGAACGCCGTCTCGGCGAGCGGGAAGGACAAGCAGGCCCGGTGCGCCCGCCTCACCGCCGACGTGGCGGGCAAGGCGGCCGCGATGCTGAACGACTTCCTGGCGAACGTGGCCTTCGTCGCGACGGGCCGGGACGCCGTCTCGGCGAACTGCGTCGGGTGCCACACGAGCGGCAGCCCGCTCCGGCCGGTGGCCTCCGGCATGGAGTGCGGCTCCTGCCACTCCGACAAGCTCGTCGGTCACTACTAGCGAGCCGGCCCGCGACGAGGGGACGGGCCGGCTCCGGCCGGCCCGCCCCGCCGCACCGCCGGGGCCCCCCGCCGATCCTGGCCCGGGAGGCCCGCGACGAGGTACGGTGACCGCCCGGCTGGCGGGATGGCCCGCTCGCCCCCCCGACCCGTGGCCCCGGACCGGACGCCTCCCACGAGCTCCCGCCGCACCCGGGCGGCGGTCGGCGCGGGCGTGGTCGCCCTCGCGGCCGCGGTCTTCGGGCGCGCGGTCGGCCTCCCCTTCGTGGCGCTGGACGACCCCGAGTACGTGACGGCGAACCCGCACCTGGCCGGTGGGCTCTCGGCGCGATCCCTCGCCTGGGCCCTCTCGACCGGCCACGCCGCCAACTGGCACCCGCTCACCTGGCTCTCCCACCTGCTCGACGTGACCGCGTTCGGCCTCGCGCCGGCCGGCCACCACGCGGTCAGCCTGGTCCTCCACTGCGCGAGCGCCCTGCTCCTCTTCCTCCTCCTCGAGCGGACGACGGAAGCGCCCTGGCGGAGCGCCCTCGCCGCGCTCCTCTTCGCCGTCCACCCGCTCCGGGTGGAGTCGGTGGCGTGGGTCTCGGAGCGCAAGGACGTGCTCGCCACCTTCTTCTGGCTCGCCACCGCCCTCGCCCACGCGGCGTGGGTCCGCTCGCCCGGTCCGGGGCGCCGGGTCCTGCTCCTGGCCCTCTTCGCCCTGGGGCTCGCCTCGAAGGCGATGCTCGTCACGCTTCCCTTCGCGCTCCTGCTCCTCGACGCCTGGCCGCTCCGGCGGATCGACCTGGCCCGCCCGGACTGGCGCCGGGCCTGGCCGCTCCTGCGGGAGAAGGCGCCGCTCTTCGCCCTCTCCGCCGCGAGCAGCGCCGTCACCTTCCTCGTGCAGCGGGACGTCGGCGCCATGCGGCCGCTCGCCGGCGTGGCGTTCCCGGATCGGGCCGCGAACGCGCTCGTCTCGGTGTTCGCGTACCTGGGGAAGATCCTCTGGCCGACCCGGCTGGCGGTCTTCTACCCGTACCCCGCCTCCCCGCCGGCCTGGCCCGTCCTGGCCGGGCTCGCCGCCGCGCTGGCGGCGATCACCTGGGCCGCCTTCCGGGCGCGCGCCCGCGCTCCGCACCTGCTCGTGGGCTGGCTCTGGTTCCTCGGGACGCTCGTCCCGGTCCTCGGCCTCGTGCAGGTGGGGAACCAGGCGATGGCCGACCGCTACACCTACGTCCCCTCCATCGGGATCGCGCTGGCCGCGGCCTGGTCGGTCCCGCGCCTGCCGGGGAGGCGCGCCGCGGCCCTGGCGGCCGCGGCGGCAGCCGCCGTGGTGGCGTCGCTCGGCCTGCTCGCGGCGAGGCAGGTCGGGCGATGGGAGAGCGACGAGCGCCTCTTCGCGCACGCGCTCGCGGTCACCGGGGAGAACTGGATGGCCGAGGGCGTGCTGGGGACGGTGGCCGAGCGCAGGGGCGACCTGGGCGGCGCGATCGCGCGCTACCGGGAGGCGCTGCGCCTGAACCCGAACGCGCCGGAGGCGCGGAACAACCTGGGGAACGCCCTGGTGACGGCGGGCGCGCGCGAGGAGGGGATCGCGCACCTGCGCGAGGCGGTGCGGCGCTGGCCCGGCTACGTGGGCGCGCTCAGCAACCTGGGCGCGGCGCTGTGCGAGAGCGGGCGGCTGCGGGAGGGGGCCGCGATCCTGGGGGAGGCGGTGGCGCGCGCGCCCGACCACCTGCCCTCCCGCTTCAACCTGGCCATGGCGCTCGAGGACCTGGGCCTCGAGCGCGAGGCGCTCGCGCAGCTCGAGGCGGCCGCCCGGCTCGCGCCCGGCGACGCGGCGGTCGCCGCGCACCTCCAGCGGCTGCGCGCCCGGGTCGGGCGCTGACCGGATGCGGCGCGGGCGATCGCGAGGCCGCGCGGCGTCGTCTACCGGCCGAGCCGGGCGGCGTAGCCGCGGTGGAACGCGGCCTCCCCCTCGCGCCCGTCCGCGGCCAGGATGCGGGCCAGCGCGGCGTGGGCGTGCGCCTCCTGCGGCTCGACGCGCAGGAATTCGCGCCAGGCCAACGTGGCGAGGTCGGGCCGGCCGGACGCCTCGAGCAGCTCCGCCCGGATCCCGAGCCCGTCCGCGCCGTCGGGATCGAGCGAGACGGCCCGCTCCGCGGCCCCGAGGCCGGTGGCGGCGTCGCCGCGCGCCTGCGCCCAGATGGTGACCGCGAGGTGGCGGCCGGCCAGGTCCGGTCCGGGCGCGCCGGGCTGCAGGAGCGCCTCCACCTCCGGCGTCGGTCCGGCCGTGTCGAGCAGCACGCGGGCGAGCGCGACGCGGGCCCGCCAGTCGTCCGGCGCCCCCGCCACGGCGGCCCGGAGGGCGGCCACCCCGCCCGGCACGTCGCCGGAGGCGACGCGCATCACGCCGCCGGTGAGCCGGGCCTCGGTCGATCGCCGGTCGATCCAGAAGGTGGCATACGAGGTCGCGGCCCAGGCGCCGAGGCCGGCCACGAGGAGGAGCGCCGGCGCCGCGCGACCGCCGGCGAGGGCCGCCACGCCCCGCGCGGCGAAGAAGGCGAGGGGGCCGAGCGCCAGCAGGCCGTAGAAGGCCTTGTCCTGCGCCACCGACGGCACGCGCAGCGCCATGAGGCAGAGCGCGGCGAGCACGAGCAGGGCGAGCGCGAGGAGGAGCCCCTCCACCGCGGCGGGCCTGCGCACCCACGCGCGCACGGTGACGCCGAAGCCGAGCAGCGCGAGCGCGGTCGGCAGCAGCGCGAGGGCGTAGCCGGCGGCGTGCAGCGGCGGGTCCCACCAGGGCGGAAGGGCGGCGGCGGCGAGGCCGGAGAGCAGGCCGTCCCCCCACAGCGTGGAGTAGAGGCCGTCCCAGAAGCCGCCCAGCCCGGAGAAGAGCGGGTCCGAGAAGACGCGGCCGAAGCGGAGGAAGTGGTCGGCCGTACGGTACCCGGGGTCGAGCCACCAGCCCAGGCCCGGCCGGGCCTCCCAGCCGCCCACGAACGGGTCGCCGAACCGCGCCCACACCCGGGCGAAGTGCCAGCCGGAGACCGCCACGGCCGCCAGCGCCGCCGCCCCCGCGGGCACGAGGCGGCGCGGCAGCTCCCGGGCCGGGCCGGGGAGGGCCCGCAGACCGAGGACGCCGAGCACGGCGGCGAGGAGGAGGAGCGCGGAGAACTTCGCCAGGAGCGCGAGGCCCAGGAGCACGCCGAGCAGGACGTGCCCGCGCATCGTCGTGCGGTCGCCCTGGAGGATGCCGACGGTCACGAGCAGCGCGGCGCTCGACAGCGCCGCCACCAGGATCTCGTTCGTCGGGAACTGGTGCAGCGTGAGCATGGGCGGCAGGAACCCCGCGGCGAGCAGGCCGGCCGCCTGCGGGGCGGGCCGCGACGGGAAGAGGCGCCGCAGCAGGAGCGCCACGCAGGCGACGTTGGCGAGGCCGATGGCGAGCCCGAGGGCCCGCAGGACGACCACGGCCGAGGGGGAGGCGGTGTCGAGGCCGGCGGCTCCGAGCGCCCCCGCCGCGAGGAGGTAGTAGAGCGGGGGCTGGAACATCTGCCAGCCCTCGTCGGCGAGCGGGATGGCCCGGCGCTCGAGGACGTGGCGGACGTAGGCGAGGTGCTCCGAGCCGTCGAAGCCGGACGGCAGGGGGAGGGCGTCGGTGGCGTCGTTCGCGAAGAGCGCCGCCCAGAGGAGGCCCACCGCCGCCACGGCGACGGCGGGCGCGCGGGGCGAGGCGAGCGCTCCGGGCCAGCGCCGCAGGGCCCACCCGGCGAGGCCGGCGGCCGCGGCGGAGAGGGCCGCCAGGCCGAGCAGGGTCGGCCAGCGTTCCCGGATGCCGTCCCAGGCCGGAAGCGAAGCTCCGACCGCGTCGTACCGACGCCCGCCCGGCGGGTCGCGCGCGAGGGCGGCCCCGCGCCAGGCGGCGCCCGCCAGCGACGCCTCCCACTCGCCGCCGGAGGCGAGGACCCCGCCCGGCGTGCGGAGCTCGAGGGCCAGCGCGGGCGGCCCGCCCACGTTGGCGACCACGACCTCGATCCGGTTCGGCCCGGCCACGAGGAGCTCCGCAACCTCGGCCCGGCGCGGCCGCTTCCAGTCGCCCTCCGCGGGCTCGAGCGGGACCGGCCGCCCGTTGACGAACGCCTCGGCCCGGTGGAAGGCGCGCAGGCGCAGCTCGGCGGAGGCCGGGCGCGCCGGGAGGGGGAAGTCGCGCCGGAAGGTGGCGGCCATCTCGACGAGCCTGCGCACCTTCGTGTCCGCGGGCGACGGGTACACGATCCACCGGCCCGGTCCGCCCCCGAGCCAGGCCGTGCCGGGATCGCGCCAGGCCTTCCAGGCGCCGGCGGCCCACGCGGCGGCGAGGCATCCCGCGAGCGCGAGCGCCGCCCACGTGCTCCGGCCCGGGAGGCCCGCCGTCGAGGCGCCGCTCACGCCACCGTGGCTCCGAGCAGCCGGCCGACGAGGTACGTCACCCCGGCCGCCAGCGCGGCGAGGCCGACCATCCGGCCGGCCGACCGGAGGAGGCCCGTCCCGGAGAGGAACCCGACGAACCCGCCCACGCCGGCCAGGACCAGCCCGGCCAGCGCCGACGCGGCCACCACCGCGGGCGTGCCGCGGGTGAGGAGGAAGGGCACGACCGGAACGAGCGCGCCCACCGAGAAGAGCGCGAAGGAGGCCACCGCGGCGCCCCAGGGGGAGCCGAGGTCGGCCGGGTCGAGCCCCAGCTCCTCCCGGACCAGCGTGTCGAGCGCGCTCTCCGGGTTCTTCAGGATCTCGGCGGCGGTCCGGCTGGCCTGCTCGGTGGAGAGCCCCTTCTGCTTGAAGATGAGGGCCAGCTCGGCGGCCTCCTCCTCGGGCGCCTCCTCGATCTCGCGCCGCTCCAGCGCCACCTGCCGCGCCAGGAGGTCGCGCTGGCTCGCCACCGAGGTGTACTCGCCGGCGGCCATGGAGAAGGCGCCGGCCAGGAGCCCGGCGAAGCCGGTGAGCACCACGGTCTCGCCCGCCACCCCGGCGCCCGCCACGCCCAGGATGAGGGAGAGGTTCGAGACGAGGCCGTCGTTCATGCCGAAGATGGCCGCCCGGATCGAGCCGGCGCGGCCGCCGCCCCGGTGCCACCGCTCGCGGGTGGCGATGAGCGATCGCGCCTCGGCCGGCTCCCCCCGGCCCAGGCCGACCAGGACCAGCCGGTGGGCCCGCTCCTCGTCGGCGATGGCGGTGGCGTCGCCCCCCTGCCGGTCGTACTTGTCGGCGTCGCCCGCCTCGGCGTCGAGGATCATGGGGACGACCGCGTTCGAGCCCAGCCGGCGCGCGAGCCAGACCATGGCCCGGATCCGCGAGGAGGGCCGGTCGGGCGGGATGGCCACGCCCTCCTTCTCGAGCTTCCGCCGCCAGATCTCGGCGTGCCGCCGCTCCGCCTCGGCCAGCTCGCGGAAGGATCGCGCCTTGTCGGGATCCTTCTCGTACCGGGCCAGCCCCTCGTAGAGGGCGGCCCCGTCCCGCTCGTCGAGCAGGTTCTGGAGCCACAGGTCGGTGCGCGGGTTCATGGCGCCGCACTGTAGACGACCGGTGGTCGTTCGGAAACGACGAGGAGCCCGGGCCCGGAGCCGCGCCGGCCGCCCGGTCGCTACTGCCGGCGCGCCGGGTCGACCGCCGGGAGCCCGAGGGCCTCCCGGATCTCCCGGGCCTTCCGCTGGACGAGGCGCGCGTTCCGGGGGCCCATGCGCAGGAGGTGCTTCTCCGCCGCCGGCAGCCGCTCGAGAGCGGGGTCGGCGAAGACGTAGACGCCCCCCTCGTCGAGGACGGCGACGGGATCCTCCCGCACCGGGGCCCGCTCCAGCCGGCCGAGGGCGCGCGCGGTGGCGCGGTCGAGCGACGCGCCCGGGTAGCCGAGCGCCCGGTAGGCCGCCTCGAGCACCCCGTGCAGCGCGCGGTAGGCGCGGGCGGCCGCCCGCGCGTCGACCGAGGCCACCGCCTCGGCGAACCGGTCGTAGCGGGCGCAGGAGGTGGGCGCCATGACCAGCCCTCCGCCGGACTCGACGGCGGCGAAGCGGCCGGGTGGGGCGAGGAACGGGAGCACGGCCCGCGGGGAGACGCCCTCGGCCAGGTTGTCGGTCGCGACCACCCAGCGCCGGATCAGGTCGCCCTCGGCGAGCCAGCCGCGGAAGCCCGGATCGGCGCTCGCCGCCTCGAGGAGCGGGCGGGCGTCGGCCTCGGTGGCCGGGGCGGCGGGCGCCTCCTCCGGCGGGGGCGGGGCGGGCTCCTCGGCCGGCGCGGCGGCCTGCGCCGGGGGAGCAAGTGCGGGCTTCTCCGGCCGGGCGCGCCGCAGGAGGAGCCAGGCGCCCGCGGCCAGCACGGCGAGCGCCAGCGCCACCGCGATCCAGTCGCCGGCGCGCAGGGGGCGGCGCGTCCGCCGCGGGCTTGCCGGTCCCGCTCCCTCGTCCATGGTTCCTCCCGCGCCCGGCGGGCGGCGGCGGCCGTCTCCCCGGCGCGCTTCGCCCGCTGGCCCGTGAAACACCCGGCCGCCGCCGGGAAATCCCGCCCCGGCGGGAGGCGGCGGCGCTCGCGTCGGCACGCGCGTTGGTCTATGAATACGGCCTCCCATGGTGAAGCTCGACACGCAGGAGCCCGGGTTCCGAGCCGCATGGGAGCGGATCTGCGCCCGGGGCTCTGAGGAGGACGAGGCGCCGGTCCGGGAGGCGGCGGCCCGCCTGGTGGCGGACGTCCGCGCCCGCGGCGACGAGGCGCTCCTCGAGGCGACGCGGCGGCTCGACGGCTGGAGCCCGGCCGGCGCCGCGGCGCTGGCGCTGGGCCCGCCCGACTTCGCCGCCGCCCACCGGTCGCTGCCGGCGGCCGCCCGGCGGGCGCTCTCGCTGGCGGCCCGGCGGATCGAGGCCTTCCACCGGCGGGAGCGCGACGCGGAGGTGCCCTCCCGCCGGGACGCGACCGGCGCCACGCTCGCCCAGGTGGTCCGCCCCCTCGCCCGGGTGGGCCTCTACGTGCCGGGCGGCACGGCGCGCTACCCCTCCTCGGTCCTCATGACGGCCGTCCCGGCCCGGGTGGCCGGCGTGAGCGAGGTGGTGGTGACGACGCCCGCGCTCCGCGGGACGGGCGAGGTGGACGCCTGGACGCTGGCCGCCTGCCACGTGGCCCGGGTCGGCCGCCTCTTCAAGGTGGGCGGCGCCCAGGCGGTCGCGGCCCTGGCGTACGGCACGGCCACGGTCCCGGCGGTGGACAAGATCTGCGGCCCGGGGAACGCCTACGTGGCCGCGGCGAAGCGGCTCGTCTTCGGGCGGGTGGACATCGACATGGTGGCCGGGCCGAGCGAGATCCTGGTCCTGGCCGACGCCTCGGCCGACCCGGCCGAGGTGGCGAGCGACCTCCTGGCGCAGGCGGAGCACGACCCGCGGGCGGTCTCGGTGCTGCTCACGAGCTCGCGGAAGCTCGCCGACGCGGCGCTCGCGGAGGTGGACCGGCAGCTGGCCGACCTGCCGCGCCGGGAGATCGCCGGCGCCTCGCTGCGGGACCGGGGGGCGGCGGTGGTGACGCGGGACCTCCGGGAGTCGATCCGGCTGGCGGACGAGTTCGCCCCGGAGCACCTGGCCCTGCACGCGCGGAAGGCCGCGTCGCTGGTGAAGCGGATCTCCCGGGCCGGGGCGGTCTTCGTGGGCAGCTCCACGCCCGAGGCGGTGGGAGACTACCTGGCCGGGCCGAGCCACGTCCTCCCCACGGCGGGCACGGCGAGGTTCGCCTCGCCCCTCTCGGTCGCCACCTTCCGCCGCCGCATGAGCGTGCTCGAGCTCTCGCCGCGGGCGCTCGCCGCGGTGGCGCCGGCGGTGGAGGCCCTGGCGCGGGCGGAGGGGCTCGAGGGGCACTGGCGCGCCGTGGAGGCGCGCACCAGGCGGGACGGGAGGGCGCGCCGATGACGCGTGCGGCGGCGAAGAGGAAGTCCCGGCGCGGGAAGGTCGCCCGCCGGACGAAGGAGACGAGCGTCGAGGTGGACCTGCGGCTCGAGCCGGGCGAGGCCCGGATCGCGACCGGTGTCCCCTTCTTCGACCACATGCTGGAGCAGCTCTCCCGCCACGGCGGGATGGCCCTCTCGGTCCGGGCGAAGGGCGACCTCCAGGTGGACGCCCACCACACCGTGGAGGACGTCGGCATCGGGATCGGCGAGGCGCTCCGGCAGGCCACCGCGGAGAAGGCGGGCCTGGCCCGCTACGGGAACGCGGTCGTCCCGCTCGACGAGGCCCTGGTCGAGGCGGTGGTGGACCTGTCCGGCCGGCCGCACCTGACCTTCAACGCGAAGCTCCCCTCCGGGAAGAAGTTCATCGGGGCCTTCGACGTGGACCTGACGCAGGACTTCCTCCAGGCGCTCGTGAACCACGCCCGGATCTGCCTGCACGTGAACGTGCGCTACGGCCGGAACCTGCACCACGTGGTGGAGGCCGTCTTCAAGGCCACCGCCCGGGCGCTCCGCGCCGCCACCGCCCGCGAGGGAACCGGGCTGCCGAGCACGAAGGGGGTCCTCTGACCGCCCCGGGCACCATCGCCCTCGTCGACTACGGCGCCGGGAACCTCCGCTCGGTCGAGAACGCGCTCCGCGAGGTGGGCGCCAAGGTGGTCGTGACGCACGACCCCGAGGCCGTGTCGAGGGCCGACCGGGTGGTGGTCCCGGGCCAGGGGTCGATGCCGGCCTGCGTCGAGGCGATGCGCCGGAGCGGCGTCGAGGCGGCCCTGCGCGAGGCCATCGAGCGCGGCGCGCCGGTGCTGGGCATCTGCGTCGGCCTCGAGATCCTCTTCGAGCGCGGCGAGGAGGCCGGCGGCTCGGAGGGGCTCGGGATCCTGGCGGGCACGATCGCGCGGCTGCCGGAGGGCGTGCGGCTGCCGCACATCGGCTGGTCGCGCGTGTGGGCCGCCGCGGCCCCGCTCCACCCCCTCTACGCCCCCATGGAGGGCGCGTTCGTCTACTTCGCCCACTCCTACGCGGCGCCCGCCGACGCGCCGGGGGTCCAGCTCCGGACCCGGCACGGCCGGCCGTTCTGCTCCGCGCTGGCGAGGGACAACCTCTTCGCCGTGCAGTTCCACCCCGAGAAGAGCCAGCGGGTGGGGCTCGCCATGCTCGAGCGGTTCGTCGCGCTCTAGGGGGTCGCCTTGCTCGTCATTCCCGCCATCGACCTGCTCGGCGGCCAGGTGGTCCGCCTGGAGCGGGGCGACTACGCGAAGCCCACGGTCTACTCCTCGCGCCCCGCCGAGCAGGCGGAGGCCTTCGTGCGCGCCGGCGCGCGGCGCGTCCACGTGGTGGACCTCGACGGCGCCCGCCAGGGCTGGCCGGTGAACCTGGACGCGGTCGGGGCCGTCTGCCGGGTGCCCGGCGTCGAGGTGGAGCTGGGCGGGGGCCTGCGGTCGCTCCCCGACGTGGAGAAGGTGCTGGCCCTGGGGGTCGCCCACGCCGTCCTCGGCACCGCCGCCGTGGAGCGGCTCGACCTCGTCGAGGAGGCCTGCCGGAGGTTCCCGGGGCGGGTGGTGGCCGGGATCGACGCGCGGGGCGGCGAGGTCCGCATCGCCGGCTGGCTCTCGGGGAGCGGGCTCCCGGCGGTCGAGGTGGCGCGGCGCGTGAAGGGCGCCGGCGTGACGCTGGTGGAGTACACCGACGTCGCGCGGGACGGCATGTTCACCGGCGTGGACGCGGAGGGCGCCGCGGCCCTGCAGCGCGAGGCGGGCATCCCGGTGGTGGCCTCGGGGGGAGTGGCCAGCCTCGCCGACGTGGAGGCCTGCGCGCGGGCGGGGCTCGCGGGGGTCATCGTGGGGAAGGCCCTCTACGAGCGGCGGATCGACCTCGCCGAGGCGATCGCGGCGGCGGCTCGGGCCGCGGGCGGGTCCGGCCCCGCGCCGGCCGGGAAGGAGCGCTGATGCCGGCGAAGAGGATCATCCCCTGCCTCGACGTGAAGAACGGCCGGGTGGTGAAGGGCGTCAACTTCCTGAACCTGCGCGACGCGGGCGATCCGGTGGAGGCGGCCTCGCGCTACGACGCCCAGGGGGCGGACGAGGTGACCTACCTCGACATCGCCGCCACCCAGGAGAACCGCGGCACGCTGCTCGACCTCGTCTCCCGCACCGCGGCGCGCGTCTTCGCGCCGCTCACGGTGGGCGGCGGCGTCCGGAACGAGCAGGACTTCGTGGCGCTCCTCCACGCCGGCGCGGACAAGGTGAGCGTCAACTCGGCGGCGGTGAAGGACCCGTCGCTGGTGGACCGGCTCTCCGCCATCGCCGGGGCGCAGGCGCTGGTGGTGGCCATCGACGTGAAGCGCCGGCCGGGCACGCGGCCCCAGGAGTGGGAGGTCCACGTGGCGGGCGGCTCCCGGCCGACCGGGGTGGAGGGGATCGCCTGGGCCCGGGAGGTGGCGCGGCGCGGGGCGGGGGAGATCCTGCTCACCTCCATGGACCGCGACGGCACGCAGGCCGGCTACGACCTCGAGCTGCTCGAGAAGGTGTGCGCGGCGGTGACCATCCCGGTGATCGCCTCCGGGGGGGTGGGGACGCTCGAGCACCTGGCCGAGGGGCTCCGCATCGCCGACGCCGCCCTGGCGGCCTCGATCTTCCACGACGGGAAGCACACCGTGCAGGAGGCGAAGCGGTACCTGCTCGAGCGGGGGATCGAGGTGAGGCCGTAGGGAGGCGAGAGCGACGCGTCCAGCCGGCGCCGAGGGTGGCCGTCCGGTCAATCGCGGGCGGACGGGTGCTGCCGAGGCCCTCCGCGTCGGCCTCGGCGACGGGATCAGCGCACGGCGGGTTGAACCGCCGGCAGCTCGAACCAGAAGGTGCTGCCCTTGCCGACTTCGCTCGTCACGCCGATCCGGCCGCCGTGTGCCTCCACGGCCAGCTTGCAGAAGGCCAGACCGAGGCCGGTGCCGAGCCTCCTTCGCCTGGCTTCCACCTGGACGAACTTCTCGAAGATCTCCTCGTGATATTCAGGCGGGATGCCGCTGCCGGTGTCGGCGACCTCGACCCGCGCCGTCGTGCCGACGCGGGCGACGTTGAGGCGGATCTCGCCCCCGCTGGGGGTGAACTTGAGGGCGTTGATCAGAAGGTTGCCGATGATGCGGCCGACGATCTCGGGATCGTAACTGGCCGGGACGGGGGATGGGGCGTCGCACAGCAGGCGCTGCCCCGTGGCCGCGGCGCCGACGGAACCCAGCACGGCCCGGGCGGTCTGCGCGAGGTCGCCCGCCGTCTTGGTGAGGGGCATCTTCCCGGACTCCAGCCGATTGACGTCCAGCAGGTGCTTGATCATCTCGCGCAAGGTGGCGGCGGAGGCGGAGCTGGCCTGGAGCACCTCGAGGCTGACCGAGTCCTGCGGGGAAACGACGCTCATGAGGTGGTCGAAGGACGACATGATGGGGATGAGCGAGTTGTTCATGTCGTGGACGATCATGTGCGTGAGGCTGTCGCGCTGTCGCTCCAACTCCTGGAGCCGCTGGTAGCTCTCCTGCAGCTGCCGCTTCTGCCGGCGCAGCTCCAGGTGGGTCTGGATGCGGGCCTCGACTTCGTCGAACTGGAAGGGCTTGGCGACGTAATCCACGCCGCCCACGCCGAACGCCCTGACCTTGTCCATCGTCTCGTTGGACGCGCTGATGAAGATGACGGGGATCTCCTTCAGGGTCTCGTCGGCCTTGAGGCGCTCGCAGGTCTCGTAACCGTCCATCTCCGGCATGTTGATGTCGAGCAGGATCAGGTCCGGCGGTTCGCCGGCTGCGGCCGCCAGGGCCAGCCGTCCTCGGGGAAACGAACGCACGCGGTAGCCGCGCCCGCGCAGCACTTCCTCCAGCACCTTGAGGTTGGCGGGCGTGTCGTCCACCAGCATGATGCTGGGTTGGCGGTCCTTGGTCACCGGGCGCTCTCCGGCGTCAGCAAGGTGGACAGGGCGTCGTATTCGTATCGATCCGCGAGGGAGCGTAGCGCGCTGGCCAGCGTCTCGTCCAGGGTGGCCACCTGCAGGATGAGGCCGTTCAGCTGCTCCATGTCGCCGCTGTGGATGGCGCTGCGCATCCGGGCCTTCGTCTCGGCCGGCAGCCTGGCGAGCGACTCCGGCTTCACGGCAGGAGCCGGCGCCGGCCCCGCTGTCGGCGCCTCGTCTGCCCCGAAGAGATAGTCCAGGCGCAGATGTTCCTGGATCTTCTGGAACAGATCGGCCTCCTGGATGGGCTTGCCCAGGAAACCGTCCACGCCGGCATCCGTCATGGCCTGGCGCGTCTCCTCGAACACGCTGGCGGTGGCGGCGATGATGCGCGTCTCCGCGCCTCCGGGACTGGCCCTGATCTGGCGCGTGGCCTGGTAGCCGTCCAGGACGGGCATGCGCATGTCCATCAGGACGAGATGCGGCTTCCACTGCCGCCATGCCTCGACCGTCTCCCGGCCGTCGGCGGCTTCGCGCACCTGGAAGCCGACCGAGGCCAACAGCTTCGTCACCCAGCCGCGGTTGGCGGCGCTGTCGTCCGCCACCAGCACGCGCCACGCGTTCTGGCCGGGTGCCAGCCCGGACACACGCCGCCGGATGGTCGTCGGGGCCACGACAGACTCCGCGGTCACCTGGACGGGCACTTCGAGGCGGAACACGCTTCCCCTGCCCACCTGGCTCGTGACCGTGACGTCGCCGCCAACCAGGCGGGCGTGTGCGCGGCTGATGGCCAGGCCCAGACCCGTTCCGGCCTGCACCTGCCGGCCGCTGGCGGTTTGCTCGAAGTGCTGGAACAGCCGGCCCAGGTCTTCCTCGCCGATGCCGGGGCCGGTGTCCTCGACTTCCACCGCCAGGCGCAGCTGGCCGGCGCCGTCCTTCCCCGACGACGTCCGCAGGACGATCCCGCCTCGCTCCGTGAACTTCACGGCGTTGCCCAGCAGGTTCGTCAGCACCTGGCGCACCTTGCCTTCGTCGGCGACGACGCGGTCCGGTACCTCGCCCAGCCGGACGGTCTCGAACGTCAGCCCTTTGGCCTCCGTGCGCCCACGGAACAGGGAGGCCAGGTCCGCCAGCATGCCGTGGAGGCTGAACGTCGTCGCCTGGACGGTCACCCGGCCCGCATCGATCTTCGACATCTCCAGCACGCTGTTGATCAGGCCCAGCAGATGTTCGCCGCTGCGGTTGATGGTCTCCAGGTCCTCACGAGCGTCCGCCGACAGCGACGGGTCGCGCTGGAGCAGCTGCGCGTAGCCGAGGATGGCGTTCAGCGGCGTGCGGATCTCGTGCGACATGTTGGCCAGGAACGCGCTCTTGGCGCGGCTGGCCGCGTCGGCAGCCTGCTTGGCGGCCCGCAACGCCTCCTCGGCCGCCCTGCGTTCCGTGATGTCCATGTTGGTCCCGACCATCCGGACGGCCTTCCCCGCGCCGTCGCGCTGGACCGTCCCGGCAGCCTTGATGTGTCGCAGCGAGCCGTCCGGCCAGACCACGCGAAACTCGGTGTCGAACTCCTTGTCGCCGCGAAGTGCCGCCTGCAGCTCCGTAACCGCGCTCTGCCGGTCGTCGGGATGGAGGCCGTTCTCCCAGGCCTCGTACGCGCCGAGAAAACGGTCGCGCGCCACGCCGTAGAGCCGGAACATCTGGTCGTCCCAGACCAGCCGGTTGCGTACGATGTCGTAGTCCCAGACCCCGACCTTGCCGGCCTGCGTCGCCCGTTCCAGGCGGCCCGCGAGCTCCTGGAGCGCGTTCTCCGCCTTCTTGCGCTCGGTGATGTCCAGCACGGCCGACTGGTAGCCGATGGCGGTGCCACGTTCGTCACGAAGGACGGTGGCGCCGCCGCGGGCGAGGAACGTCGAGCCGTCCTTCCGTCGGGCGGTGAAGTCGCCCTCCCAGACGCCGGTCCCGTCCAAGGCGGCGATGATCGTCGCCGCTTCGCCCGGGTCCTGGAGGAACCGTGACATCGGCGTGCCGACGACCTGCGTCTTGTCCGCGTAGCCCCAGGAGCGCAGGAAGGCGTCGTTCACCTCCGTCAACACGCCGTGGAGGTCGGCGATGCTGTTGGCGGCGAGGGACGCATCGAACACGGAATTCTTCACCTGCAGTGCCGCGGTGCGCTCCGCGACCACCTCCTCCAGGTGGTGATGGTGTCGCTCCAGCTCCGTCTCCGCCCGTTTGCGGTCGGTGATGTCGATCCACGTGCCGCAGATCTCCACCGGCCGCCCCGCCCCGTCTTCCAGCAGGCGGAACTCGTCTTCCATCCAGTGGTACGTCCCGTCCTTGAACCGGAACCGGTACTGGTGGCGATGCGTCTTCTTCTCGAAGACGGTCGCCACGCCGGTCAGGACCCGCGGGGCGTCTTCGGGGTGGAGGTGGCTGGCCCAGAAGCCCTCGGCGAGGAAGTCCTCCTCGGTGTGGCCGGTCACC
>DATIUR010000047.1:0-3759 GCA_035466675.1 Anaeromyxobacteraceae bacterium
CCGCCGAGGTGGCCCTGTGCCGGGCGCTGGCGGAGCGGCGCGCCCAGGGCGACCTCGCCGCGCTCGACGAGCGCGCCCGGGCCCGGCTCGCCCGGTTCCTGCTCGGGCGCGGCTTCGCCGGGCCGGCGGTGGCGGGCGTGCTCGGCCTCTTCGCCGACGCCGACCGGCAATCCTAGACGCCGGCTGCACCTTTCCCGGACCTGGGATATCCTGCCCGACCCATGCGCCGCACCGCCGCCCTCGCCGCCGCCCTCGCGGCGCTCCTCGCCTGCGGGACCAAGCACACCTCCATCACCGGCAAGGTCCGGTACGGGCAGAGCGCCGAGGAGAACTACCAGTCGGGCCAGGACGAGCTGAAGGCGTCGAACTACCCGGAGGCGGTGAAGTTCTTCGAGTACGTGAAGACGAAGTACCCCTTCTCGAAGTACGCCGCGCTGTCGGAGCTGCGCCTCGCCGACGTGAAGTTCAAGCAGGGGCGGTACGCCGAGGCGGCCGAGGCCTACCGGCAGTTCGTGCAGCTGCACCCGACCAGCGAGGAGCTGGACTACGCCGAGTTCCGCGTCGGGCTCTCCCGCTTCCGCGAGGCGCCCGAGGACTTCGTCCTCTTCCCGCCGGCCCACGAGAAGGACGGCCGCGCCCTCCAGGCGGCGGTCACCGAGCTCAAGGACCTGGTCACCTCGCGCCCCGACTCGAAGTACGCGGCCGAGGCGAAGAAGATCCTGGAGGAGGCCCTGGCCCGCCTGGCGCGCCACGAGTGGTACGTGGCGGACTTCTACTACCGGCGCAAGCGGTGGGCGGGTGCCGCCCGCCGCCTCGAGACGCTGCTCGAGAAGTACCCGGGCTCCGGGCGCGACGTGGACGCGCTCTTCCGCCTGGCCGAGACCTACGTGAAGATGGACGAGCGCCACCGGGCCAAGAAGGCGCTCCAGCAGCTGGTGGTGAAGCACCCCGACGATCCGAGGCGGCCGGAGGCGGAGAAGCTGCTTGCCGGTCTCCGGTGACGCCGGCCGGCGGGAGCCGCGCCTCCCGCGCGCGGGGGCTCCCTACCTCTTCCCCATCGCGCTCACGCTCCTGGTGGGCCTGGCGGTCTGGGCGGGCTGGGACAGGCTCGCCGCGCTCGGCACCGTGCTGGAGAGCCCGGAGGCGCAGGTGCGGCGCGCCCTGGCCCGCCAGGACCGTGCCGACCTGGAGGACGTGTACGGGTTCCGGGCCGGCGGCACGGTGCGGCTCCACCGGCTCCGGTTCGCCGACGTGACCGTCTCGGCCGAGGGCGATCGCGCCGAGGTGGTGGCGGTGCTGGAGGCGGAGGGACGCGTGGCCTGGCGCGACGAGGCGGCCACGGTCGCCTACGTCGGGCGGGAGCGGTTCGGCATGTCGCCCTGCCGGATCTGGGTCTGGTGCGCGGACGGACGCCAGTTCGCCTCGCTGCGGGGGGTGCTCACGGCCCTCTTCCGCCGCCAGGACGCCTTCAACGGACGCGACCCCGAGGCCTACGGGCGGCTCGTCTCGGACCGGTACCAGGGGGAGGGCGGGAGGCAGGCCCTCCTGGCGCAGCTCCGCGCCGACCTCGGGAAGGGTCCCCCCGCGCGGATGCGCGTCGTCGGCTGGCAGGTCCGGGTGGAGCAGGACCGGGCCCTCGTGGGGGAGGACTACACCATCGAGGTGGGGGACGCGCCGCCCCGGACCCTGCGGGCCCGCTTCGAGATGGCGCGCGAGGGGGAGCGCTGGGCCATCGTGTCGGGTCTCTGACCACTCGGCGCCCGGCCCGCCGGTCGGTGTAGACTCCCGGCCATGGACGACACGCTGAAGCAGGCCCTGGCGCTCGGGCAGGGCTACTTCCTCAAGAAGGAGTACGCGCTGGCCGAGCAGTACCTCACCCAGGTCGTCGAACAGAACCAGTCGTTCGCCGACGTCTACAACATGCTCGGGGTCATCTACCACGGGCAGGGCCAGTACCAGAAGGCGCAGCGCGCCTTCGAGGCCGCCCTCCGTCTCAACCCCGGGTACACCGACGCCGCGCTGAACCTGGCCGTCACCTACAACGACACCGGGAAGTACCGGGAGGCCCAGGAGACGTACAACCAGGCCCTCTCCCGCTCCGGGGCGAGCTCGGGCAGGCTCGACCGGTTCGTCCAGGGCAAGCTCGCCAACATGTACGCCGAGATCGGGGACGTCTACCTCTCCTCCGGCCTCTACCGCGAGGCGGTGGCGGAGTACCACCGCGCCCTCGAGCTCGGCCCGGGCTTCGTGGATCTGCGGGCCAAGCTGGCCGGCGCCCTGCGCGACGCCGGGGAGCGCGACGCCGCCATCTCGCAATACGAGGAGTGCGTCCGGCAGAACCCGGCCTACCTGCCGGCCCGCCTCAACCTGGGGCTCTCGCTCTACGCGGCGGGGCGCAGGGAGGAGGCGGTGGTGCAGTGGCGCTCGGTGCTGGCCATGTCTCCCGGCAACCGGAGCGCGGAGGCCTACCTCCAGCTGGCCGGCGGGGGGGCCTGAGCCCGCCATGCCCGACGCGCCCGCGGCCAAGTTCGCCGTGCAGTTCGTGAGCGGCCGGTACCAGGGGACGGTCGTCCTCCTCCCGGACGGCGCCGAGATCGTCGTCGGACGGGAGAGCGACCTCGACATCGTGCTCCAGGAGGACATGGTCTCCCGCAAGCACGCCAAGCTGATCGCGCTGGGGGACGAGATCCAGATCACCGACCTCGGCTCCACCAACGGCACCTTCGTGAACGGCCAGAAGGTGAAGCGGGCGCGCATCGGCGAGGGGGACCGGGTGCTGGTCGGCACCTCGCTCATGAAGGTGGTCCGGGCCGAGGCCACCGTGGAGGCGCCCATGCCGCACGCCTCCACCCCGGCACCCCACGTGACCCGGCGGCCGGCCGCGATGCAGGGCCGCCTCGAGGAGGTCCCGCTGCCGGACCTGCTCCAGCTCCTGGCCGCCTCGCGCAAGACCGGCGTGCTGGCCGTCGAGGCGGGGCAGTCGGAGGGGCACGTCCACTTCGCCGACGGCAAGGTCACCGGCTGCACCCTCACCGCCTCGCCCGCGCTCTCGCCGCAGAAGGCCTTCGGCCGGCTGCTCGCGCTGGAGCGGGGCGCCTTCGAGCTCCGGCCGGCCGAGCCGCCGCCGGCCACCGCCGCCCTGGAGGCACCGCTCGAGGGCCTGCTCATGGAGGGGCTCCGCCAGCTCGACGAGTGGCGGGCGCTGGCGGGGCGGCTTCCCACTCCCGCCGCCAAGGTGTCCGCCGGGATCCCGCCGCCGGCGCCGCTCCGGGCCCTCGGCCCCGAGGACCTGGACGTCTTCCAGCTCGCCATGGAGGGAGGGACCTTCCAGGCGTTCCTCGACCGCGCCGCCGTGTCCGACGCCGAGATGGCCGAGCGCCTGCTCAGGCTGGCGGAGAAGGGCTACCTCAAGATCGTGGGGCCGTAGCCGACCGATCGCGATCCTGAAACACTCGACGGGGGTCTTGCCCGAGGTCCGATCGCTCGCCGCGTCTCGGCGGCGAGCCTTCCGCCGGCGACCGGGTCCGACGTGGCGCGGACGAACCCGGGCCCGCGCGCTTGCTCGCCGGGGCGTGGACCGTGCCCGTGGAATCCGGAACCGTCTCCCCGCGCCCGGAACCCCTGCGGCAACGCAAACCAGCCGGGCGCGTCCGGCCGGAAGGCTGCGGCTGGACATGCGTTGCACCGCAGCTGCCAGGGAACCGGCAGGCCCTCGCCGACGGCTCGCTGCGCGGCGCGGCCCCGGGTCTCGCCGCGCCG
>DATIUR010000048.1:0-9124 GCA_035466675.1 Anaeromyxobacteraceae bacterium
CCCCTTCTGCTTCGCCAGGACCTTGACGAACCGGGGGGCCGCCGCGTCCTCCGCCACCGCGCAGGCGCACTGCTCCGTCCCTGCCGACGACAGCCGGACGTGGATGGCGGAGAGCGCCTCGAGCATCTCGCGCCGCACGCGGCGGAGCCGCTCCAGGCGGCGCTGGGCCTGCTCGAGGTGTCCGAGCAGCAGCTGCTCGAGCCGGAGCGCGAACTCGGCCGCCGTCCGGCAGCCGGAGCGCAGATCCAGGATCGAGCGGATCTCCCCCAGGGACAGGCCCAGCTCCCGGAGGTCGGTGATGAGCTGGAGCCGCTCGAGGTCCTCCTCCGAGTAGCGCCGGTGCCCCCCTCCGCTCACGTCCGCCCGCTCGAGCAACCCCTCGCTCTCGTAGAAGCGGATGGTCCGGACCGTGTTCCCGGTCGCCCTGGCGAGATCCCCCGATGAAAGGTCGGCGCTCATTTCCACGGTGGGCCTAGCCGCGCGGATCCTGGCTTTCAACGGGCCGGAGCGGGCGGCCCCATCGTTTCCCCGTCGAGGCCGGATTCCGCTTGCCCGGCGCCCGGTCGGCGGATAATGGACTGGACGACTCCAGTTTTTTCCGGTTGGCTCCCACGTGGGGCGAGGGAGAGGTCGAGCATGCACGAGATGGCGGTCGCCGGGCACCGGCGACAGGAGCGGCGGGACGGAGCGGCCGGCGGCGTGCGCATCTACGGGGAGGCCCCCCTTCCCACGGAGCGGGGGCTCTTCCGGGCGGTGGTCTTCCGCGACGGCGAGGGTGCCGAGCACCTCGCCATGGTGCTCGGGGACGTGGCGGGAGAGTCCGTGCCCGTGCGCGTGCACTCGGAGTGCCTGACGAGCGAGGTGCTCGGCTCGCTCAAGTGCGACTGCCGGGCCCAGCTCGACCGCGCCCTGGACCTCATCGCCTTTCGCGGGCGCGGGGTTCTCGTCTACCTGCGCCAGGAGGGGCGCGGCATCGGCCTGGGCAACAAGATCCGGGCCTACGCGCTCCAGGCGCAGGGGCACGACACCTTCGAGGCCAATCGCCTGCTCGGCTTCCCCGACGATCTGCGGCGCTTCGACGTGGCGGCCGAGATGCTCCGGCAGCTCGGCGTGCGGTCGGTGGAGCTCGTCACGAACAACCCGGACAAGATCGCGCAGCTCGACGCCGCCGGGATCCGGGTGCGCCGGCGCGTGGGGCTTCCCTCGCCGGTCAACCCGCACAACCACGCCTACCTGGAGGTCAAGCGCGAGCGGACCGGGCACCTCATCCGCACCGACGTCGAGGCGGTCCCGATCGCCCAGGCCGGCTAGCCCAGCCCCCCGGCCCCCTGCAGGACGTGCCGGGCGATCACCAGGCGCTGGATCTCGCTCGTGCCCTCGTAGATGGTCTGCACCCGGGCGTCCCGGAACAGGCGCTCCACCGCGAAGTCGGCGGCGTACCCGTACCCTCCGTGGATCTGGACCGCGCGGCTCACCGCCCGCTGCGCGGCCTCGCTGGCGAGGAGCTTGGCCATGGCCGCCTCCCGGCCGAAGGGCCGGCCCGCCTCCTTGAGGCCGGCGGCCCGGAGCACGAGGAGCCGCGCGGCGTCGCGGTCGGTGGCCATGTCCGCCAGCATGAAGCCGATGGCCTGGTGCTCGGCGATGGGCCGGCCGAAGGTGCGGCGCTCCTTCGCGTACCGGACGCTCGCCTCGAGCGCGGCGGTCAGGGTCCCGACCGCCTGGGCGCCGATGCCGATCCGCCCGCCGTCCAGGGCGTCCAGGGCGATGGCGAACCCCTCCCCCACCCCGCCCAGCCGCGCCGAGTCGGGCACCTGGCAGCCCTCCAGGGTCAGCGAGACCGTGGGGCTGGCCCGGATCCCCATCTTCTCCTCGCGGCGCCCGGCCGTGAGGCCGGGGGTCCCGCGCTCCACCAGGAAGGCCGTGACGCCGGCCGGCCCGGGCTCGCCCGTGCGGGCCCAGACCACCGTCACGCCCGCCACGTCGCCGCTCGTGATCCACTGCTTGGCGCCGTCGAGCACCCAGCCGTCGCCGCGGCGGACCGCCCGGGTGGAGAGCGCGGCCGCGTCGCTGCCCGCCTGCGGCTCGGAGAGGGCGAAGGCCCCCGCCAGCCACTCGCCCGTGGCGAGGCGCGGCAGGTGGCGCCGCTTCTGCTCCTCGCTCCCGAACCGGGCGATCACCTCGCCCACCATGTTGGTGACCGCCACGACGGTGGCGGTGGCGCAGTCGGCGGCGGCGATCTCCATCAGCGCCAGGGCGTAGGCGACCGCCCCGGCCTCCGAGCCGCCGTGGGCGGCGGGGACGTTCACGGCCAGCAGGCCCAGCTCGCCAAGGCCCTTCACCAGGTCCTCGGGGAACCGCTCCTCCCGGTCGTTCGCGGCCGCGGCGGGCGCGATCCGCTCCCGGGCGAAGGATCGTGCCGTCGCCGCGACCGCGGCCTGCACGTCGCTCGGCTCGAACGTCATGTCCGGCGTCAACCCCTGAGGACCGCCGCCGAGATGACCATCCGCTGGATCTCGCTCGTGCCCTCGTAGATCTCGGTGATGCGGCTGTCGCGCCAGTGGCGCTCGGCGTCGTACTCCTTCACGTAGCCGTAGCCGCCGTGGATCTGGATGGCCTTCGAGGTGACCCGCTCGCTCATCTCCGAGGCGTAGAGCTTGGCCATGGCGCTCTCCGCCGAGTGACGCACCCCCTGGTTCTTGAGCGTGGCGGCGCGCCAGACGAGCAGCCGGGCGGCGTCGATCTCGGTGGCCATGTCGGCCAGCATGAACTGGATGGCCTGGAAGCCGGCGATGGGCTGGCCGAAGGCCTTGCGCTCCTTGGCGTAGGCCACCGCCTCCTCGAAGGCGGCGCGGGCGATCCCGAGGGCCTGCGCGGCGATCCCGATGCGGCCGCCGTCGAGCGTGCTCATGGCGACCTTGAACCCGTCCCCCTCGGCTCCCAGGCGGCACCGCTCGGGGACGGCGCACCCCTCGAAGTAGACCGTGCAGGAGCCCGAGGCGCGGATGCCCACCTTCTCGTCCGGCTTGGCCCGGGCGAACCCCTTCGCGTCGGTGGGCACCAGGAAGGCGGTGATGCCCTTGTGCCCCTTGGGCCGGTCCGTCATGGCGAAGACCAGGATCACGTCGGCCTGCGGTCCGTTGGTGATGAAGTTCTTCGATCCGGAGAGGACGTAGTCGCCGCCCCGCTTCTCCGCGACCGTGCGCATCTCGGCCGCGTCCGAGCCGCTCATGGGCTCGGTGAGCGCGAAGGCGCCGAGCCTCTCCCCGCGCGCGAAGGGCGAGAGGAACTCCCGCTTCTGCTCGTCCGTGCCGTACTTGAGCACCGGGTCGCAGTAGAGCGAGTTGGACACGCTCATGATGACGCCGGTTCCGGCGCAGCCCGCGGAGATCTCCTCCATGGCGAGCACGTAGGCCACGTTGTCCATCCCCGCCCCGCCCCATTCCGGCGGGACGGCGATGCCCATCAAGCCCATCTCGGCGAGCTTCCTCACCGCCGCCGCCGGGAACTCGTGGTCGCGGTCCCACCGCCGGGCGTTGGGGCGAAGCTCCCTGGCGGCGAAGTCGCGGCAGAGGTCGCGGACCTGCCGCTGCTCGTCGGTCAGCTCGATGTCCATGGGGCCTCTTGTATCAAGAATGCGGGCTACAGGCTCCAGGCTACGGGCTCCGGGCTACAGGCTACCGCCGATTCCCCTGGAGTCTGGAGCCCGGCGCCTCGTCTCTCACGCCCCCTTGAACTGCGGGGCCCGCTTCTCCAGGAAGGCCCTCATGCCCTCGCGGGCATCCTCGGTCCCGAAGAGCGCGGCGAAGGCCTGGCGCTCGAGCTCGTTCGCCACCCCCAGGTCGGCGTCGGCGCCGGCCAGGATCACCCGCTTCGCCTGGGCCACCGCCAGGGGCCCCCGGGAGGCGATCTGGCGGGCCTTCGCCCGGGCGAGATCGAGCAGTTCCTCCGGCGGGACCACCTCCAGGGCGAGCCCGATCTCCTTCGCCTTCCTCGCGTCGACCGGGTCGCCGCTGAGCACCATCTCGAGCGCCCGGCCGATGCCGATCCGGCGGGCCAGGCGCTGGGTGCCCCCGAACCCGGGGATGAGGCCGAGGGCCACCTCCGGCTGGCCGAAGCGCGCCCGCTCGCTCGCATAGACGAGGTCGCAGGCCAGGCAGAGCTCGCACCCTCCCCCGAGGGCGTAGCCGTTCACCGCCGCGATGGTGGGGATGGGGAGCGCCTCCAGCCGCTGGAGGACCCGGTGGCCCAGCTCGGCGAAGGCGCGCGCCTCCACCGGCCCCAGGCGCGACATGGCGGCGATGTCGGCGCCCGCCACGAAGGCCTTGTCCCCGGCGCCGGTGAGGACGAGCGCCCGCGCCGGGGAACCGGTGGCGAGGGTCGCCAGCACTCCCTCGATCTCCTCCAGGGTGCGGACGTCCAGGGCGTTGAGCTGCTTGGGCCGGTTCACGGTGAGCACCGCGATGCCGTCCTCGGCGACGTGGAAGAGCACGTTCTCGAGCGCGCTGGCCATGGTCATCCCTCGTAGCGGTAGAAGCCCCGGCCGGCCTTCCGGCCGTTCCAGCCCGCCGCCACGTAGTTGCGCAGCAGGGGCGCCGGCCGGTACTTGTCGTCGCCCAGCTCGCGGTGCAGCACCTCCGCGATGGCGAGGCAGGTGTCGAGGCCCACGAAGTCCGCCAGGGTGAGCGGGCCCATGGGATGGTTCAGGCCCAGCTTCACCGCCGTGTCGATGTCCTCCGGCGAGGCCAGCCCCTCCTGCAGGGCGAAGCAGGCCTCGTTGAGGAGCGGGATGAGGATCCGGTTCACGATGAACCCGGGCGAGTCCTTCGAGGTCACGGTGGTCTTCCCGAAGCGCTTCGCCAGCGCCACCACCGCCTGGTAGGTCGCGTCGGAGGTCTGCAGCCCGCGGATGATCTCGATGAGCTGCATCACCGGGGGCGGGTTCATGAAGTGCATGCCCACGAACTGGCCCGGCCGCCTCGTGCAGGCGGCCAGCCCCGTGATCGAGATCGAGCTCGTGTTCGAGGCCAGGATGGCCTGCGGCGCCAGGAGGGCGTCGAGCCTTCCCAGCACCTCCTTCTTCGGCGCCTCGCTCTCCACGATGGCCTCGATGGCGAGGTCGGCTCCGGCGCAGTCCTCGAGCCGCTCGGCCGCCCGGATGCGCCCGAGCACGCGGGTCCGCTCGTCCGCCGCCATCTTGCCCTTCTCCACCAGCTTGCCCAGGGTCGCCCCCAGCCGCTCGACCGCTCGCCGCGCCAGCTCCGGCGTCGCGTCCGCCAGCACCACCTCGATCCCGGCCTGCGCCGCCACCTGGGCGATCCCCGAGCCCATCTGCCCGGCGCCCACCACCGCCATCCGTTCGATCGCCATCGCGCCCTCCTTTGCGGGCCCCAGGGTGGTGGGAACCGCGCCGGATGCACAGGCCCTGGACGGGGCGGTGCGGCCGTGCGGCCCTCAGGGCGCGAGCGGAACCCGGATCGGCCCGTCGCCGTCCACCTCGACGGTGCGTGACACCCGGAGCGGCCCGGAGGGCAGCTCCACCCGGAGGGCGAGCTCGTAGGTCCCGTCCGGCAGCCGGGCCGGGTGGCGGATGGGCTCGGTCCCGGCCGCAAGGCGGATCCGCGCGCGCCGGAGCGTCTCGCCGCCGCGCCGGACCTCCACCTCGAGCGCGGTCGCGCCGGGAAGGCGGTCGTAGACGAAGGTCACGTCGTGCGGCCAGGACCGGAACAGCACCGCCGCCACCGCGATCGCGCCGGCGACGGCGACCAGCCGGGCCAGCGCGCGCACGTCAGGTCCCCGCGCCTCGACGCCCGGATCGCCGGCCCTTCACCTCCGCCCGCACCTCCGGGTGGGCGCGGCCCGCCCCGTCGGGCCGCAGCCTCACCTCGGCCCGGATCTCGACGGTCATGCCGGAGAGCGCCTTCCAGAACTCCCGGCGCACCGCCTCCGACTCCAGGAACCGCCGCACCTCGTCGGTGAAGATGCGCAGCAGCTCCTCCTTGGCGGCCGACGCCTGCCCGCCGATGAAGCCCATCAGCTCCTTGGGGAGCTTCCACTCCCGGGCCAGCCGGCGGGCGCCCTCCTCGGTCATGAAGACCGCGGTGACGCCGGCCACGATGGCCTTCCTCACCGCGTCGGGCAGGAAGCCGCGCGGCGCGCCCGGTCCCTCCTCCATCCCCTCCTCCCGAGGCACCTCAGGCTCGCGGCTGGGCCGCGCCTCCGATGACGGGCAGGCGCGGCGCCTTGAGCACCTGCGTGCTCACCGCCCCGGCCACGTTCCGCGCCACCTCGAAGAAGGCCAGGGCCTGCGGGCTCTCCGGGGCGCCGGCCACGACCGGGAGGCCCCGGTCCCCGCCCTCGCGGATGGCGAGGTCGATGGGAATCTCGCCGAGGAAGCGGATGCCCAGCTTCTCCGCCGCCTTGCGGGCCCCGCCGTGGTCGAAGATGGCGGTCTCCTGGCGGCAGTGCGGGCAGACGAACGAGGACATGTTCTCGACCAGTCCGAGCACCGGGATGGAGACCTTGTCGAACATGAGCTTCGCCCGGACCACGTCGGCGAGGGCGACGTCCTGCGGGGTGGAGACGAGCACCACGCCGGCGGCCCGCACGTTCTGGGCGAGCGTGAGCGGGACGTCGCCCGTACCCGGGGGCAGGTCGAGGATCAGGTAGTCGAGGTCGCCCCAGGTCACGTCGCGCAAGAGCTGGAGGAGCGCGCCCGTCACCATGGGCCCGCGCCAGACCAGGGCCTGGTCGGGATCGACCAGGAAGCCGATCGACATGACCGAGACGCCGTGGGCCTGGAGCGGCGCGAGCGTCCTTCCGTCCCGCGAGGTGGGCCGCTCGGTGACGCCGGTCAGGATGGGGATGGAGGGGCCGTAGATGTCCGCGTCCAGGATCCCGACCCGGGCCCCCAGCCGGCCGAGGGCCACCGCCAGGTTCAGGGCGACCGTGCTCTTGCCCACCCCGCCCTTGCCCGCGCCCACCAGCACGATGTTCTTCACGCCCGGCGTGAGCGCCGCCTGCGCGACGCCGGGGGCGGACCGCACCCGCGCGCCCCAGCGGATCTCCACCCGCTTCGCCCCGGCCCCCCGCAGCGCCGCGTCGACGTCCTTGCCGATCGTCTCCCGGAGGGGGCAGGCCGGGGTGGTGAGCTCGACCTCGAGCGAGACGGCCTCGCCCTCCACCTTCAGGTCCTTCACCATCCCCAGGCTGACCAGGTCGCGGTGGAGCTCGGGATCCATCACCTTCTTCAGGGCGGCCAGGGCGGCGTTCGCATCCAGGGGCATGGGAGCCGGGTTATATCCGGCGCCCGCGCCGGGCTCAACCCGCCTACTCGAGGGCGTCCACCCGCCAGCCCTCCGGCTCCAGGACCAGCACGGCGGCCCTGCCGGAGCCCACCGGGAGCGTCCGCGTGCGGCCGTCACCGGAGAGCGGCGTGCCGGCCGCGAGCAGCGCCTGGACCCTTTCGGTGGCCTCCCGTCCCAACGGCCCGGCACCGCGCGCGTCGAGGCCGAGCCGCTCGGGCGTGTAGGCGGCCCGCCAGCGGGCGGAGAGGAGGGCGTAGGCCTCCCGCCAGCGACCGGCCTCCACCGCGCCCGCGAAGCGGCCGAGCGCCTCGCGGGCCTCCTGCTCGGAGCCTCCCGAGGGGAGCCGGGCGGCCGGGGCCTTCGCCCCGGCGCAGCCGATGGCGAGGGCGGCGGCCAGGGCGAGCGCGCGCATGCGCCACCGATACCAGAGCCCGCCCGCGGACGCCACGGCGCGGCGGCCGGTGCGCGGCGCCGTGCTAAGCTCGCCCCGATGCGCGTGGTGCGGCTCGAGGGGGGGAGGACCCGCGCCGGCGGTCCGGAGCTGGCCGGCCCGGGCGCGAGCCTGTGGGTGGACTGCGCGCCCACCCCGGAGAACCTGGCCTTCCTGGCGGAGCGCTTCCGCTTCCACCCGCTCGCGCTCGAGGACTGCGCGCACGAGGACCAGCGGGTCAAGCTCGACCAGTACCCGGACGCGCTCTTCGTGGTCCTGCATCGCCTGGCCCCCAGCGCCGACGAGAGCGAGGTGGTCACCTTCGAGCTGCACGCCTTCCTCACCGCGGAGGCGCTCGTCACCGTGCACAGCGCGCCCATCCCCGAGGTGGACCGGCTCTTCGAGCGCTGCGCGTCGGAGCCGGACGTGCTGGCGCGAGGGCCGGACTTCGCCTTCTACCGGGTCGCCGACGCCGTCACCGACCTGCACTTCGTCCTGGTGGACGCCCTCACCGACGAGGTGGACGAGATCCTCGACGAGGCGATGTCGAGCGAGACCGGAACGGACCTGGTGGAGCGCATCGCGCTCGCCCGGCGCAAGCACGCCGTGCTCCGCCGCAAGCTCTCTCCGCAGCGGGAGGTCTACGCCGCCCTGGCCCGGCCCGGCCAGCCCTTCGTCCGCGATCAGACCGCCGTCTACTTCCGCGACACGGTGGACCACTCGGTGCGCCTCACCGAGGAGGTGGACATGGGGCGCGACCTGATCGCCTCGGCGATGGAGGCCTACCTCTCCCGGTCCGGTCACAAGCTCTCGGCGGTGACCTCGCAGCTGACCGTCGTGGCGACCATCTTCCTGCCGCTCAACTTCCTGGTGGGCTTCTTCGGGATGAACCTCGTCATCCTCCCGCCGGAGGTGGCCATCCCCGTCGTGCTCGTCGCCATCGCCTCGGTCCCCTTCGGGATGTGGCTGCTCTTCCGGCGCATGCGGTGGCTCTGAAGGGCGCCACCGGGCCATCCCTCAGTGCCCGAGCGGCACCACCTCCACCCGCGAGCCGGGGGGCTGGACCCGCACCTCGCCCTGCTCGCCCTCCCGCCCCACCACGGCGATCTCCACGTCGAGGAACCGCCGGATCACCTCGGCGGTGGTGAGCAGGTGCTGGGTGACGGCGCTCACCGTGAACCGCGTGACCGGGAGGACCCCGGGCGGCGGGGCCGGGCGGCCCGAGGCGGCCAGCGCCGCCGGCAGGAGGAGCTGGTCGCCCAGGTGGCGATCCACGGCGCCGCCGCCGCCCAGGTAGGCGCGGAAGGCGCCCACCGCCTCGTCGGCGATGGCCTCCGGCGCCCGCTCGCGCGTCCCGACCGCGCCGTGCCCGGCACGCGTCCGCTCGAAG
>DATIUR010000049.1:0-15406 GCA_035466675.1 Anaeromyxobacteraceae bacterium
GAGCGAGGCCGTGTTGAGCGCGCAGAAGAGCGCCTGGGCGTCGGAGGCCACCCCCTTGCGCGGGTTCAGGCTCTCGAGCTCCTGCATGGCCTTGATGCCGAAGGGCGTGGCGGCGTTTCCGAGGCCCAGGACGTTCGCCGACACGTTCATGACCATGGCGCCCAGGGCGGGGTGGCCGGCCGGCACCTCGGGGAAGAGCCGCCGCAGCACGGGCCGGGCCGCCCGCGCCACCGCCCGGACCAGGCCGGCCTCCTCGGCCACCCGCATGAGGCCCAGCCAGAGGGCCATGACCCCCACCAGACCGATGGCGAGGGTCACCGCCCGGCCGGCCGACTCGACCGCTGCGGCGGTCAGCTCGGCCATCCGGCCCCGGGCGGCCGCCACCGCGACCGACGCGGCCACGAGGAGGGTCCAGATGGCGCCCATCGCCGGGATTGTCGCCGCGCCGACCGCGAAGGCGAGTTTTTGATAGAACCGGCCGACCTCCGGAAGGCCGACCATGCGAACCCCCCTCCTCCCGATCCTCCTCGTCGCCGCGGGCCTCGCCGCCTGCCCCGAGCCGATCCCGGCCGAGCGCGCCCGCCCGGCGCCCCCCCAGGGCACGCTCGCGCCGGCCGGTCTCGCTCCGGAGGCGCCCGAGGTGGACGTGCTGAACGTGAGGCGGCCGGCCGAGCCGGAGTGGCTCGGCCTGTACCTGGTCGGCAAGAAGGCGGGCTGGACCCGGGTGTTCCTGGGACGGGAGCTGCGGGCGGGACGGGACGTCCTGGTGGGGACGAGCGAGACCCTGGTGCGCGCCACGGTCGGCGGCAAGACGGTGGAGCGGCGCCAGCTCGAGGAGCGGGTCTTCGAGGCGCGGCCGGGGGGGCGCCTGCTCTCCTTCCGCGGGGAGTGGTCGGGGGACGGAGGCGAGCGGTCGGTGGAGGGGACCTGCACGCCGGATGGCTGTCGCGCCGTGCTGCGCGGCGCGGCCGGCCCGTCCCAGACGCGCGACCTCGGGCCGGTGGGCGAGACGGCGGACGGGGCCGACGCCGTCCGGCTGGCGGCGGCGCGCCGGGCCACCCTCACCGGCCGCCAGATCGACCTCGACAAGCTGCGGGTGCGGGAGGTCCGGACGGCCTTCGTCCGGCGGGAGCGCGTGGCGGGGGCGGGGGTCGAGAGCGAGGTCTCGGTGGTGACCGAGCAGGAGGTGGGGGACCGGATCGCGGCGGAGTACCGCGTGGCGGACGACGGCCGGGTGGTGGAGGTGCGCCTCGGGGAGGCGATCGTGGCCCGCCCGGAGCCGGAGCGCACCGCCCGCCGGCTCGACCGGGTGGACATGTTCGCGCTCTCCCGGGTGGTCCTGCCGCGGCCGCTCCCGCGCCAGGTGCCGATGACGGTGCGGTACCGGATCCGGGGCCTGCCGGCCACGTTCCACCAGCAGGACGCCCGCCAGCGCTTCGCCGCCGGCCCGGCCGGGGAGACGCTGCTCTCCGTCTCGGCGCGGATCCCGGCCGCGGCCGACCCCCGGCGGGACACGCCGCGCGAGCGGGCCCGCGCCGGGGCGGATCGGGAGGATCTCGCCCCGACGCCCCAGATCGACTCGGACGCCCCGGCCATCTCGCGGCTGGCGCGCGAGGTGGCGGGGGACGTTCCCGGCTCGTACGCCGCGGCCGTCCGGCTCGCCGACCACGTCTACCGGCGGCTCGCCAAGGCCTACGGGGCGAGCCACGACCGGGCCAGCGACGTGCTCTCGGCCGGCAAGGGCGACTGCACCGAGCACGCCCTCCTCTTCGTGGCGCTCGCCCGCGCCCTGGGGATCCCGGCCCGCGGCGTGCTCGGGCTCGTCTTCGCGCAGTACGAGGACGGCACGCCCGCCCTCTACTGGCACGCCTGGGCGGAGGTCCGCAGCGGGGGCGAGTGGATCGCCATCGACCCCATCTTCGGGCAGCCGGTGGCCGACGCCACGCACATCGCCCTGGGGGGCGGGGCCCGGGGGCACTTCCTCACCCAGGCGGACGCGGTGGGGCTGCTCGGCGCGCTGGCGGTGGAGGGCGTGGAGGTGGTCGGGGGGTCGTGAGCGCCGGCCGGTTGACCCGGAAGGGCCCATCGTCTTTGATCGGCGCCCTTCCCCGGGAGGTTCCCCGTGACCGGTCTCGACCACGTCGCCATCCTCGTCGCCGATCTCGACGCCGCCGTGAAGCTCTACCGGGAGGTGTACGGCCTCGCCGAGCCCGAGATCGAGGTCGTGCCGACCGAGAAGGTGCGGGTGGCCATCTTCGGCCACGGCGCCGGACGCATCGAGCTCGTCTCGCCCACCGGGCCGGACAGCCCCATGGCGAAGGCCCTCGAGAAGCGCGGCGAGGGCCTGCACCACGTCTGCCTCGAGGTCCCCGACATCGAGAAGGCGATGGCGGCGCTCCGGGCGCGCGGCGCTCCCCTGCTCGACGAGAAGCCGCGGCCGGGCGCGGGCGGATCGAAGGTCGCCTTCGTCCACCCGAAGGGAAGCCGGGGCGTGCTGGTGGAGCTGAAGCAGGGCTAGCCGTCGGGGGCCCGGTCTCGGCCCCGCGCCGCCGCCGCATCGCTATTGACCCTGCCGGGGACGCGTGTTTTATGGGCGCGGTTCGCCCGTTCCCAAGGGGTCCCGCATGATCCGTCTCCTCGCCGCCGCGCTCCCTGCGGTCCTCCTCGCCGGGCCGGCCCTGGCGCAGTCCACGAAGGAGGGCGCCGCCAAGGCCGACGAGCTCGACCCGAAGACGCGCGCCCTCGTCCAGGCCGAGATCGCGAAGGTCAAGGAGGAGATCCGCAGCGAGGTCCGCGCCGAGATGCAGGGCGCGCAGGCGGCGGCGGAGTTCCTGGGCGCCGTGGGCGAGGGGCCGAAGCTCGAGTTCCTCGAGCTGGACGGCTACCTCCGGGTGCGCGGCGACGTCCTCGACGACTTCTCCCTGGCCTACGGCCTCGACGACGCGGGCTACGCGCTCTTCCCGGGCCCCATCGGCGGCGAGGGCAGGCCGGGCACGCTCTCCACCGGCAACATGCGGCTCCGGATCGAGCCGACCCTGAACGTCTCCGAATACGCGCGGGTGCGGACGCAGATCGACGTGCTCGACAACTACGTGCTCGGCTCCTCCACCGGGCCGCTCTACGACTACCCGGGCAGCCCCTACGCCGTGCCCTTCTACGCCACGACCCGGGTGCTCTCGCCCGGCGATCCCACCGCCGACCGCGAGGCCATCCTGGTGAAGCGTGCCTGGGCGGAGGTACAGACGCCCATCGGGCTGCTCTCGTTCGGGCGCATGCCGTCGCACTGGGGCCTCGGGATCCTGGCGAACTCCGGCGACGGGCTGGACCAGGACCTGGGGGACACGGTCGATCGCGTCCAGTTCGCCATCGCGCCGGTCTCGACGCCGCTCGGTCGCCTGGCCTTCGTCCCCATGCTCGACTTCGACGCGGAGGGCGTCCTCCAGGGCGACCGGCGGAACGGCGCCGGCTCCGGCCAGCCGTTCGACCTCTCCAACTCCGACGACGCCCGCACGGTGGCCATCAAGATCGCCCGCATCGACACCGAGGACGAGATGCGGCGGAAGCTCGAGCGCAACGGGACCAGCCTCAACTTCGGCGTCTACTACGCCTACCGGACCCAGGTGCGCTGGTCGCCGGGGTGGTACGCCCCGGTCGGGGTCGAGGACCCGGCCGACCCGGCCAACTGGGTGAGGCAGCGCGCCTACGTGAACTACCTCGACCTGTGGGCGCGCTTCCGCTGGAGCCGGCTCACCGTCGAGATGGAGGCGGCGGGCGTCTACGGCAACGTCGGGAACGCGTCCCTGGACGCCGGCGTCGCCAAGCCCGAGCTGGACCTCCGCCAGTGGGGTGGCGTGGTGCGCGGCGAGTGGGAGGCGATGCCGCGCAAGCTCACGGTGGGAGGCGAGTTCGGCATCGCCAGCGGCGACGACGCCCCCGGGTTCGGCAACCGGCCGGACCGGATGGTGGCGGTGGGGGACCCTCCGGTGTACTGGCTGCCTCCCTACGGCTCCCTGGAGGGGCCCCAGTGGGACGGGAGCGACACCACCATCTCGAACTTCCGGTTCAACCCGGCCTACCGGGTGGACCTCATCCTCTGGCGCGAGATCATCGGCGGGGTGACCGACGCCTTCTACGTCCGGCCCCACCTCCAGTGGACCATCGTACCCGGCCTGGTGTTCGACGCGGCCCTCGTCTACTCGCAGGCGCTGCACGCCGAGTCGACGCCCAGCGCGGAGAGTTTCGCCCCGACCTCTCCGGACGAGCGCGGAACCTTCATCAAGGGGAGCACGCCGCTAGGCCTGGAAGGGGACGCGACGCTCCGGTTCGCCACCGGCTCGGGCTTCACCGCCTGGATCTCCTACGGGATGCTCCTGCCCCTGGAGGGAATCGCCGGCGGTCGGGACCTGTCGCGGGCCAGCACCCTCCGCACGGGGCTCGCGGTCCGGTTCTGACCCGGCGGGGGCCGGGGCGCCTCCGCTTCACCTCACGACCGTCCGCACCTCGAACCGCGGCTGGAGCTGGATGGCCTTCTTGACGGCGCACTGGTCGGCCACCCGCACCAGCGCCTCGTGGTACTTGTCCGGGAAGGAAGGGGGCACCTCGATGTCGAGGTCCACCCCGGCGAGGGCCCCGGTCTGGGGATCGAAGTGGTTGCGCTGGACGATCCGGATCCCGGCGGTGGGCAGGTCCCGCTTCTGGCAGAAGCCCACCACGTAGATGCCGGCGCAGGTTCCGATCGAGGCGAGGAACAGGCTGAAGGGGGCCGGGGCGGTGTTCTCGCCGCCGCCGGAGGCCGGCTGGTCGGTCCGGATGACGTGGCCGCCGATCTCGGTGTCCACCCGCTTCCCGCCCGGGAAGGTGACGATCATCTCGTTCGCGCTCGACATCGGTTCGCTCCCTCCGGCGGGTCCGAATCCTGCGCCCGCCGCCGGGTGAGAGCCAGCGGAAGAGGCCGGGATTCCGGGTCGCGAACGGGTGTGATAGCGTCCGCGACCCGCATGAGAGCGAAGAGGAAGGCGAAGCCCGTGTCGCGCGCGGCGCTCGCCGGTGAGGCGGATCCCCGGCTCGTCGCGCTCTCCGTCTCGATCCAGGACGACGCCCGGCTGTACGCCGAGGACGTGCGGGGGAGCCAGGCCCACGTGGCCATGCTCGCCGCCCGGGGCATCGTGCCGAAGGCGGCGGCGCGCCGGATCGCCGCCGCGCTCGACCGGGTGCGGGAGGAGTTCGCCGCCGGCAAGATCGCGTTCGACCCGGCGCTCGAGGACGTGCACACCCACGTGGAGCGGCGCCTGGGCGAGATCGTGGGGAAGGACGCCGGCTGGCTGCACGCCGGCCGGAGCCGGAACGACCAGGTCGCGCTCGACGAGCGGCTCTTCGTGGTGGGGGCCTGCGGCCGCTGCGACCGGTCGCTGGCCGGCCTGCAGCGCGCGCTCCTCGGCCAGGCGCGGCGCCACGCCGCGACCCTCCTCCCCGGCTACACCCATCTGCAGCGGGCGCAGCCGGTCTCGCTCGCCCACCACCTGCTCGCCCACCTCGAGGCGCTCTCCCGCGACCGGGAGCGGCTCGGCGAGGTCCGCCGCCGGGCCTCGATCTCGCCGCTCGGCTCGGGCGCGCTGGCCGGCACGACGCTCCCGCTCGACCGCGAGGCGGTGGCCCGCTCGCTCGGACTCTCCGGCGTGACCCGGAACTCGCTCGACGCCGTCTCGGACCGGGACAGCGCCCTGGAGCTGCTCTTCGCCTGCGCGCTCGCCGCCGTCCACCTCTCCCGGCTGGGCGAGGAGATCGTTCTCTGGACCACGAAGGAGTTCGGGTTCATGACGCTCTCCGACGCCTTCTCGACCGGCTCCTCGCTCATGCCGCAGAAGAAGAACCCCGACGTGGGCGAGCTGGCCCGGGGGCGCGCCGGGCGGGCCATCGGCGACCTGGTGGCGCTGCTCACGGTGGTGAAGGGGCTCCCGCTCTCGTACAACCGCGACCTGCAGGAGGACAAGCGGCCGCTGCTCGACGGGCCGGAGGCGCTCGTCCTCACCGCCGACGCGGTGGCGGGGGCGATCGAGACGGCCACCTTCCACGCCGACCGGATGGAGGAGGCGCTCGGGTCGGGCGAGGCGCTCGCCACCGACGCAGCGGAGTACCTGGTGGAGCGTGGCGTCCCGTTCCGCGAGGCACACGAGGCGGTCGGGAAGGCGGCGCGCCACGCGACGGAGGCCGGGAAGCCGCTGGGCGCGCTCTCCGTGACGGAGTGGCGGAGCTTCCACCCCTCCTTCGGACGCGACGTCGCGAAGGTCTTCGACGCCCGCCGCTCGCTCCGGCGCCGCGAGCTCCCCGGCGGCCCCGGCCCGAGGCAGGTGGCGAGGCAGATCGCGCGCTGGGAGAAGGCGCTCGGGAAGGGGTCGCGGTGAGGGCGGCCGTCGTCCTCGCCCTGGCCGCGGCGCTCGCCGCCTGCGGCGTGAAGGCGCCGCCTCGGCCCCCGGAGCCGCCCAGAACCCCCGCCGGGCCGGCGGCCCCGACCCCGACCTCCAGCCCGGCGCCGGCCCCGTCCAACCCGTGAACCACTTCCAGCGCCAGAGGGGCATCCTGTGCGCGGAGCGGATCCCGCTCGAGGCCCTGGCCGAGCGGTACGGGACGCCGCTCTACGTCTACTCGACCGCGACCCTGACGCGGCACTGGAAGGTGCTGCACCGCTCGCTCCGCGGCCTCGACCACCTGGTCTGCTACGCGGTGAAGGCGAACGGCAACCTCGCCCTCCTCGCCACCCTGGCCCGCCTCGGGGCCGGGTTCGACATCGTGTCGGGGGGCGAGCTCTACCGGGTGATCAAGGCCGGGGGCGATCCCGGCAAGGTGGTCTTCTCCGGCGTCGGCAAGCGCGACGACGAGATCGCCTTCGCCCTCGAGGCCGGGGTGCGGACGCTCAACGTGGAGAGCGCGCCCGAGCTGGCGCGGGTCTCGATCGTGGCGCGGCGCATGGGCGTGTCCGCCCCGGTGGCGCTGCGGGTGAACCCGGACGTGGACCCGCGCACGCATCCGTACATCGCCACCGGCCTGCGGGAGTCGAAGTTCGGGGTGTCGGTGGACGAGGCGCGTCGCCTCTACGCCCTGGCCGCCGGGGACCGCGCCCTCGAGGTGAAGGGGATCGCCTGCCACATCGGCTCGCAGATCACCTCGGTCCGCCCGTTCCTCGACGCGATCGATCGCGTGCTGGCGCTGGCCCGGGACCTCGGGCGGCAGGGCATCCGGCTCGGCCACCTCGACGTGGGGGGCGGCCTGGGGATCACCTACAAGGACGAGGAGCCGCCCCATCCCGACGAGTACGGCGCGGCGATCCGGGGCGCGCTCCGTGGCTGGAAGGGGGAGGTGCTGCTCGAGCCGGGCCGGGTCCTGGTCGGGAACGGCGGCGTCCTCTTGACGCGGGTCCTGTACGTGAAGCGGCACGGACGCAAGAGGTTCGTGGTGGTGGACGCCGCCATGAACGACCTGGTGCGGCCGAGCCTGTACGGGGCGCACCACGCCATCGAGCGGGCCGGGGCGCCGCGGAAGGGAGAGCGGGAGATCGTGGCCGACGTGGTGGGCCCCGTCTGCGAGTCGACCGACTTCCTGGCCAGGGGCCGGCGCCTCCCGGAGCCGGAGGCCGGGGACGTGCTCTGCATCCGATCGGCCGGCGCCTACGGGTTCGCCATGTCGTCCAACTACAACGCGCGCCCGCGCGCCGCCGAGGTGATCGTGGACGGCGACCGGGCCTTGCTGGCCCGGCGGAGGGAGCGCTACCCGGACCTCGTCCGGGGGGAGGAGGCCCGGCCCGCGCCGGAGCCCCTGGCCCCGCGGCGGCGTCGGTTTCCGCCCCGCCGCGGATAGGCTAGAGTCACCTCCCCACTCCCGCACGCGGAGCACGCCATGGCCCGACTCGAAGGCTCGATGGTCGCCATCGTCACCCCCCTGAAGGACGGGGCGGTGGACCACAAGGCCCTCGAGGCGCTGGTCGAGTGGCAGCTCGCCGAGGGGACCGACGGGATCATCCCGTGCGGAACCACGGGCGAGGGCGCGACCCTCACGCCGTCGGAGCGCGCCGCGGTGGTGAAGACGGTGGTGGAGACGGTGAAGGGGCGGGCCGCGGTGATCGCCGGCGCCGGCTCGAACGCCACGCACGAGGCGATCGACGGGGTGAAGGCGGCCAAGGAGCTGGGCGCGGACGCCGCGCTGGTGGTCACGCCCTACTACAACAAGCCCACGCCCGAGGGGCTCTACCGCCACTACCTGGCCATCTGGGAGGCGACGCGCTTCCCGGTGGTGGCCTACAACGTGCCCGGGCGCACGGCGGTGGACCTGATGCCCGAGACCGTCGCCCGCCTGGCCAAGGCCGGGGCGATCGTCGGCATCAAGGAGGCGACGGCCAACATGGACCGGCAGGTCCAGCTGGTCGAGAAGGTCGGCAAGGACGCCATCGCCTACCTGTCCGGGGACGACTTCACGGTGCTGCCCTACGTCGCCTGCGGCGGCCACGGGGTCATCTCGGTGGTCGCCAACGTGGCGCCGCGCGCCATGAAGGAGCTGGTGGTGGCCGCGCGCAAGGGCGACCTCGCCACCGCGCTGTCGAGGCAGGTGGCCATGGCCGAGCTGAACCGGATGATGTTCGTCGAGACGAACCCGGGGCCGGTCAAGGCGGCGGTGGCGCTGCTCGGGCGGGCGAGCGGCGAGCTGCGCCTGCCGCTCGCTCCCGTCTCCGACGCGAACCTGGCCAAGATCCGCGAGTCGATGGTGCGGTTCGGCCTGAAGCTCGCCTGACGGGATGAGCCCATGGTGAACGTGATCGTGACCGGCGCCGCCGGGCGCATGGGGACGCAGATCGTGAAGCTGGTCCGTGGCGCGGAGGGGATGGCGATCTCGGGCGCGGTGGAGCGGCCCGGCCCCGCCGTGGGCGCGGACGCGGGCACCCTGGCCGGCATCGGAGCCATCGGGGTCCCGGTGGTCGAGGACCTGGGGAAGGCGCTCGCCGGCGCGAGCGTGATGGTGGACTTCACGAGCCACGAGGCCTCCGCCCGGCACGCGGCCGCCTGCGCCGAGCGGGGCGTGGCCGCCGTGATCGGCTCGACCGGCTTCACGGCGGAGACGAAGGCGAAGGTGGCGGAGGCGGCGCGCGCGATCCCGGTCGTGCTCTCCCCCAACATGAGCGTGGGCGTGAACGTCCTCTTCGAGCTGGTCCGGGAGGCCGCCCGGATCCTGGGCGACGCCTACGACGTCGAGATCGTGGAGCTGCACCACAAGCTGAAGAAGGACGCGCCCAGCGGGACGGCGGTGAAGCTGGCCGAGATCGCCGCCGCCGCCCTGGGGCGCGACGTGGCCAGGGACCTCGCCTTCGCCCGGCACGGGATGATCGGCGAGCGGCCGCCCCGGGAGATCGGCGTGCAGACCTTGCGGGGAGGCGACGTGGTGGGGGAGCACACCGTCTTCTTCTGCGGCCAGGGCGAGCGGCTGGAGCTGACCCACCGCGCCACGAGCCGCGAGCAGTTCGCGCGCGGCGCGGTGCGCGCCGCCCGCTGGGTGGTGGGCCGGAAGCCGGGCCTCTACGACATGGCGGACGTGCTCGGCCTGGAGCGGGCGCGGTGAGGGCCTGCCGGTACCGGCACGGCGGCCGGGAGCGGTGGGGCCTCGTGGAGGGGGACCAGGTGCGCCCGCTCGGCGCGGCGCCCTGGCAGGGCGGGCTCGCGGACGGGCCGCCCGTGCCGATGGCGGGGGTGACGCTCCTCGCCCCGGTCGCGCCGTCCAAGATCGTCTGCGTGGGCCGGAACTACCGCGCCCACGCGCGCGAGCTGGGGAACGAGGTTCCGGCCGAGCCGCTCATCTTCCTCAAGCCGCCCTCGGCGGTGGTGGGCCCCGACGAGCCCATCCGCTGTCCCGAGGACTCGAGCGAGGTGCACCACGAGGGAGAGATCGGCGTGGTGGTGGGGCGCACGCTCTCCCGCGCCACGCCGGCGGAGGCCCGCCTGGCCGTCTTCGGCTGCACGTGCGTGAACGACGTCACCGCGCGCGACATCCAGCGGGCGGAGAAGCAGTTCACGCGGGCGAAGGGGTTCGACACGTTCTGCCCGGTGGGCCCGGTGGTGGAGACGGCGCTCGACCTCTTCGACCTCACCGTGACCTGCCGCGTGAACGGTGCCGAGCGCCAGAGGGGCCACGTCCGCGAGATGGCCTTCGACCCGTACTTCCTGCTCTCCTGGATCTCCCGGGTGATGACGCTCCTCCCGGGGGATCTCGTCGCCACCGGGACGCCCGAGGGGGTGGGCGTGCTCCGGCCGGGGGACCGCGTGGAGGTCGAGGTCGCGGGCGTCGGGGTGCTGCGGAATCCCGTCGTCTGAGGGCGCCCAAACGCCGCGGCCCCGCCGTGGCCTCCACATGGTCCCTTGTCAGGCGAGCGACGAGGGGCGCAGCCTTGCGTCAGGAGGCGGCCATGGCCACCAAGGCAGAGCGGTTCCGCTGGGAATCCGAGCGATCCGGACCGAAGAGGCCCCCGAAGCCGCGCCGGCCGCGCCGGGACGATCCGGTGAACACGGCCGAGCCGGGCGTGAGCGCGACGGACCGGAAGGCCGCCGCCCCGCACAAGGAGTCGAAGCGCGCCGACCGGAGCAAGGCCATCTTCGTCCTGGAGGACTCGGCCACGGGCCCCTCGCGCCGGTCCACCCGCAAGGCGTCGAACCGCCAGCGGACGGACACGAAGATGATCGAGAAGCGCCGGATCTCGCTGTCGCGCCCCACCGCGCCGCGGCCGGCGCGGGGAAGGTGAGCGGGGGTTCCACGCGCCCCGGCGACGGCCGGTCCCTCAGACCGAGAACCGGATGTTCAGGATGTCGCCGTCCTTCACGACGTACTCCTTGCCCTCGAGCCGGAGCTTCCCCTCCTGGCGGGCCCGCGCCTCGCTGCCGAGCGCGACGAAGTCGTCGTAGTGCACCACCTCGGCGCGGATGAACCCGCGCTCCAGGTCGGAGTGGATCCGGCCGGCCGCGCGCGGGGCGCGGTCGCCGCGGCGGGTGGGCCAGGCGCGGACCTCGTCCTCGCCCACGGTGAGGAAGGAGACGAGGTCGAGCAGGTGGTAGGCGGCCCGGATGAACCGGGCCCGCGCCGGCTCCGAGAGGCCGAGCGAGGCCAGGAACTCCGGCTGGTCCGACGGATCGAGGTCGGCGATCTCCGCCTCCACCGAGGCGCAGAGCGAGAGCCCCTCGGCGCCCCGCTCGCGCGCGGCCGTCTCCACGCCCGCCGGGGGAGGGGCCGCGGCGGCCTCCTCGGCGACGTTCAGCACCACCAGCAGGGGGCGGCGCGAGAGGAAGTCGAAGTGGCCCAGCTCCCGCTCCTCGGCGTCGCTCCAGCGCATGGTGCGGAGCGGCTTGCCCTGGTCCAGGTGCGGGTGGAGGCGCATGAGCTCGTGGTGCTCGGCGCCCCCCTGGGCGTGCTCCCTCTTCAGCCGCTCCAGGCGCTTCTCCACGATGTCGAGGTCGTGCAGCACCAGCTCCGCGTCGAAGTCGCGGAGCTCGCGCTCCGGATCGGGCGGCGTGCCGTCCCCGGCCGCGAAGGCGCGGACCACCAGGCAGAAGGCGTCCACCTCGGCGAGCGCGCGCAGGGAGTCGGCGTCGAGGCCCGTGCCCTTGCCGGCCGGGCCGGGCACGTCCACGAACCGCATCTCCGCGTAGGTGGTCTTCCTCGGCTTGAAGATGGCCGAGAGCGCGTCGACGCGCGGATCGGGAACCTTGATGGCCCCCAGGTTCACCTGCGGGCGCCCCCCGGGGCCGCCCTTGTGCTGCCCGGTGAGCGCGTTGAAGAGCGTGGTCTTCCCGGACCGCGCGTAGCCGACGAGCCCTGCCTTCATGGAAACCTCCCGCGCCGCCGGCGGCCGGCTGGCCTCTCGGCGCGGCACAACCTAGCACCACTCGGGCGGGGGCGTGGAAGGGCGCTACATCGTCAGCCCGCCGTCCACGTCCACGCAGCGGCCGTCGAAGTAGTCGCACTCGAGCACGAACTTCACCGCCAGCCAGACGTCCTCGGGCTGGCCGACCCGACCCACCGGCACCGCGGCCACCAGGGCGTCGCGGGCCTTCTGGTTCATCCCCCGGGTCATGGGGGTCTCCACCATCCCGGGCGCCACCGCCCCGACCCGGATCCCGAGCGGCGCCAGCTCGCGCGCCCAGGTGACGGTGTTCGCCGCCAGCGCCGCCTTGGCGGCCACGTAGTTCGACTGCCCGCGGTTGCCGTGGCGCGCCGCCGAGGAGATGTTCACGATCACGCCGGGCCGCGTGCCCGCCCGCGCCATCCGGGCCGCCACCTCGCGGGCCATCAGCGTCGCCCCGGTGAGGTTCACGCCGATGACCGCGTTCCAGTCGGCGGTGGAGAGCGTCGTCACCTCCCCGGTGGTCCGGTCCTTCCTGACGAGGAGGCCGTCCCGGATGATGCCGGCGTTGTTGACGAGGGCGTTGAGGCCGCCCAGCGCGCCCTCGGCCCACTCCACGAACCGCGCCACGTCGGCCTCGTCCGCGACGTCGAGCCGCCGCCGCTGGACGGCGGCGGGCAGCTCGGCGAGCTTCGCCTCGTTCACGTCGCCGGCGGCCACCCTCGCCCCCGCCTCGGCGAGCCGGACGGCGAAGTGCGCGCCCATGCCCTGGGCCGCGCCGGTCACGACGACCTTGAGATCGGAGAGCTTCATCCCCACCTCCCGCCCCGCCGGCGCGGGTGCTCCTTCCGGCGGAGGCCGGAGATCCTCAGTACCGCCCGCGCACGGGCGCCGTCGCGGCCCCTGTTGGGCCTCGGGCGCGGCGAGCGGTCGGGGTTGCGCGGGGCGGCCCCGGGCGACATGTAGCGGGCGAGAGGATCCCTGCAGATGACGATCGAACGCCCCGTCGCCGACGTGATCGAGCCCGAGCCCGTGACCGAGGGGGCGGGCGTGCGCCTGCGCCGCTCCATCGCGACGCGGCGGCTCGACCACGTGGACCCGTTCCTGCTCTTCGACCACTTCGGCTCGGAGAATCCGCGCGACTACCTGGCCGGTTTCCCCATGCACCCGCACCGGGGCATCGAGACGGTCACCTACATGCTGGGCGGGAGCGTGGCCCACCGCGACAGCCTGGGGAACGAGGGCGTCATCGGGGCAGGAGACGTCCAGTGGATGACCTCGGGGAGCGGCATCCTCCACGAGGAGATGCCCAGGGTCGGGCCGCGCGCGCTCGACGGCTTCCAGCTCTGGGTGAACCTGCCCCGCTCGCTCAAGATGACGAGGCCGCGCTACCAGGACGTGGCCGCCGCGAAGATCCCCGAGCTGGTGCGCCCGGACGGCGTCTCCGTCCGCGTGATCGCGGGGCAGGTGGACGGCGTGGCCGGGGCGGTGCGGGAGATCCACGCGGAGCCGGAGTACCTCGACGTCTCCATGCCCCCCGGGTCCACCTTCGAGCAGCCGGTGCCGCGCGGGCACACCGCGCTCGCCTACGTCTTCGAGGGCGAGGTAGGGCTCGGCCCGGCGGACGGCGCGGGCGGCGGACGGATCGCGGCCACGCGGCTCGCCGTCCTCGGCGACGGCGACCTCGTCCGCGCCCGCACGGCCGGGCGGCCGGGCCGGTTCCTGCTCCTCTCGGGCAAGCCGCTCGGCGAGCCGGTGGCCCGCTACGGCCCCTTCGTCATGAACACGCCGGAGGAGATCCGGGCCGCCCTGCGCGAGCTGCGCGAGGGGACGTTCATCCGGCCGTAGCGGGGGACCGAGGCCGGCGCGGATCAGCCGCGCAGCAGCTCCTTCACGAGGTGCGCCCCGACCGCGCGGAAGCCCTCGTCGAGGAGCGCGCGGCCCCTGGGCGACGCGAGCGTGGCGCGCATCGTCTCCGGGGCGAGGCCGACTTCGAGGTCGAGGCGGACCAGCACGGCCGAGACCGCCGGCGTCGCCTCGGCGGCCCGGGCCCGCGCCCGGCGCGCGGCGACCGCGCCCGAGATCCTGTCCACCATCGCGTCCTCGCTGGTGCGCGGCCCCTTCGCCTCCGCCAGCGCGGCGGAGATGCCTTCGTACAGCTCGTCGAGCGCGGCCGGTGCCGAGAGCGCCCGGGCGAGGCGCTCGCCCGCCTCCTCCTCGTCCACGCCCCGGGCCTTCGCGTAGGTGGGCGCGAGCATCAGGACGAGGTCCGCCCGGGTGAGGACGTGCGGCAGCCGCCGGGAGAAGTGGGCCATGCGCCCCCTTGTACCGCCCGGGGCGGCGCGGCGCACGTCCGGCGCCCGCCCGGCCGGGGCGGCGTCCCTCTCGGCCCGAGGTCCGAAAACGGCGAGACCGGCCCGGGCGCCCGGGCTAGGAATGGCGCGTGACGCTCGACGCCGACACCTGCTACCGGGCCCTGGCGGCGCGGGACCGCCGGTTCGACGGGCTCTTCCTGGTGGGCGTCTCGACCACCGGCGTCTACTGCCGGCCCGTCTGCCCGGCACGCACGCCGGGGCGCGACCGGTGCCGCTTCTTCGCGCACGCCGCCGAGGCGGAGCGCGAGGGGTTCCGGGCCTGCTTCCGCTGCCGCCCGGAGCTTTCCCCGGGCCAGGGCCCCGTGGACGCGAGCCCCCGCCTCGTGGCCGCGGCGACCGCACGCATCGAGGCGGGCTTCCTGAACGAGGGCTCGGTGGACCAGCTGGCGAGGGGGCTGGGCGTCACCGGCCGCCACCTGCGGCGGGCCCTGGAGGGCGCCCTCGGCCTCTCGCCGGTCGAGCTGGCCCAGTCGCGGCGCATGGCGCTCGCGAAGCAGCTCCTCCAGGACACCGGCCTGCCCGTCGCCGAGGTGGCCTTCGCCGCCGGCTTCCGGAGCCTGCGCCGCTTCAACGCGCTCTTCCGGGCCCGCTTCGGCAGGCCGCCCACGGCGCTGCGCCGCGAGGCGGGGGCGACCGCGGCGCCCGACGGCGCGCTGACGCTCCGGCTCGACTTCCGGCCGCCGCTCGACTGGGAGGCCCTGCTCGCCTTCCTGGCGGCGCGCGCCACCGCCGGCGTGGAGGAGGTGGCCGGCGACGCCTACCGCCGGACGGTCCGGCTGGGCGAGAGGTCCGGCTGGGTCGAGGTGAGGCGCGACCCGGACCGGCCCGCGCTGCGCGCCGCCGTCTCGCTCTCGCTGGCCGGCGCGCTCATGCCTCTCGCGGCGCGCCTGCGGGCCCTCTTCGACCTCGACGCCCGCCCCGACGCGGTGGCGGACCACCTCGCGCGCGACCCGCTCCTGCGCCGGTCGGTCCGGAGGCACCCGGGCCTGCGCGTGCCCGGCGCCTTCGACGGGTTCGAGACGGCGGCCCGCGTCGTGCTGGGCCAGCAGGTGAGCGTGCGCGCCGCGACCACGCTGGCCGGCCGGCTGACCGCGGCGCTCGGGGATCCCGTCGCCACCCCCTTCCCGGCGCTGACGCGGCTCGGACCGGCGGCCCGGGCGGT
>DATIUR010000050.1:0-3508 GCA_035466675.1 Anaeromyxobacteraceae bacterium
GTCGGAAGGGTCGGCTCCATGGGTGCACCCCCTGTGGAACGTGCCCAGTAGATCACGGTGGACGCGGGGGTGTCACTTCCACGCCGGCGCCCGGAGCCCTCCCCGCCAGCCTCGCCGGCGAGAACGGCGCCAGGTCCACCGGCGGGGGCCGGCCCAGCACCGCCGCGGCGATGGCGTCGGCGGTGATGGGCAGGAGCAGGATCCCGTTCCGGGTGTGGCCGGTGGCGTAGAAGAGGCCCGGGATCGTGCCGGCCCCGAGGATGGGCTCGCCGTCCGGGCTCGCCGGGCGGAAGTTCGACCAGGTCTCCACCACCGGAGCGCGGGCCAGCGCCGGCGCGATCTCGATGGCGATGTCGAGCACGGTCCTGAGCCCGCCGGCGGTGACCGCCTTCTCGAACCCGACCTCCTCCATGGTCGATCCCACCAGGACGCGCCCGTCCGGCCTCGGGACGACGTAGCCGCGCCCGGAGAAGATCACCCGGGAGAGGAGCGGCGGGCGGGTGTCCATCACCGCGATCTGCCCGCGCACGGGCCGCACCGATCCGGGTGGAAGGCCGTGTCCCTCGACCAGCGCCGTCCAGCTCCCCGCGGCCAGCACCACCGCCTCCGCCTCGATGCGGCCGGACTCGTGGTCCACGCCGGCCACCCGCCCGCCCTCGGTCGCCACCCGCCGCACCTGTCCGGGGACGAAGCGCGCCCCGCTCCGGGAGGCCGCCACGTAGAGCGACCGGGCCAGCAGCCGCGGGTCGAGCGAGGCCTCGTCGCGGAAGTAGAGCGCGCCGCGGGCGGCGGGGCTCACCTCCGGCTCGAGCCGGCGGAGCCCCGCGTCGTCGAGCACCTCGACCGGGAGGCCGTGCTTCTCCATGCGCGCCGCGCGGGCCGCCAGCACCTGCGCGTGCGCGTCGTCCACGGCGATCTCGAGCGTCCCGAGCCGCCGCCAGGCGACCCACCCGTCCGAGAGCCGCTCCACCTCCCGCGCGAAGTCCTCGTAGCGGGCGAGCGAGGCGGCGCAGAGCGCGTGGAAGGGGCCGGGCTCCACCGCCTCGGCGCCCGGGGAGAGGATCCCGCCGGCGGCGCTCGAGGCCTCGGCGCCCGGGACGGCCCGCTCCAGGACCACCACGCGCTTTCCGGCCTGGGCGAGGCGCAGCGCCACGCCGCAGCCCTGCACCCCCGCGCCCACCACCACCACGTCGGCCCGCATGGGCGGCGAGACTACGCCGGCCGGGCCGGCGCGGAAAGCGACGAGATCGGTCGCCCGCGGCGAGGACGCGACCTGCGGGACCCCGCGGGGGCGGCTGGCTACCGCGGGGCCGAGGACCCGTTCGCGGCGCGTCCTGCCTGGGCGGGGGCGAGCCCGTTCAGGAGCAGGTCGAAGACGTGCCGGCGCCAGGCCTCCGGAGGGAGCGGCGCCTCCACGAACGGGCGGGCCGCCTCCTGGGCCGAGGCGACCAGCGCCGCTACCCCACCCACGGTCACGACGGCCAGCACCGGGTCCACCGCGCTCTCCGGGGCGTCGCCCGGGCCGGCCAGGACCGCGGCGGCGCGCCGGACCGGCTCGAGCAGCGCCGGCTCGGCGGCGCACAGCTCGGAGAGGAAGGGAGAGCCGTCCAGGTACTCCCGGATCAGCATCTGGGCGCCCATCGGGTCGCGCATCATCGCGTCGAGGTAGGCGCCCACCACCGCGGCGGCGCCACCCGGCCCGCCGTCCACCAGCCGGGAGATCTCGCCCGCCGCCGCCACCCACACGGCCCGCAGGATGTCGAGGTAGAGCGCCCGCTTCGACGCCCAGTGACGGTAGATGAGCGCCACGTTGCAGGCGGCGCCGCGCGAGATCCCCTGCACCCGCGCGCCGTGGTAGCCGCGGTTCGAGAACTCGCGGCGGGCCGCCTCCCAGATGCGCTCGGCTATACCCGATCGGGGCGGACTGGTGCGGCGCACGCTGGCGACGGAAGCGTCCAAGCAAATCCCTAGTTACCGACCTACTTGACTCAGGTCAAGTGGACCCACGTCCCGCTTGGGGCGGTGGTCTGGGGGTGCCGTGGTTTCGGGGGAGTATATGAGGATGGGGCCCCGATGGAAGCGCGGCCGCGGACGATCCTTCACCTCGATCTCGACGCGTTCTTCGCGTCGGTGGAGCAGCTGGACGATCCGGCGCTCCGGGGCAGGCCGGTCGTGGTGGGCGGCACCGGGCGCCGCGGGGTGGTCTGCGCGGCGAGCTACGAGGCGAGGCGCTTCGGGGTGCGATCCGCCATCCCGACCGCGCGGGCCCGCCGGCTCTGCCCGGAGGGGGTGTTCCTGCCGCCTCGCTTCGAGCGGTACGGCGCCCTCTCCGACCGCGTCTTCGACATCTACCGCCGGTTCACGCCGCTCGTGGAGCCCCTCTCGCTCGACGAGGCGTTCCTGGACGTGACCGGCAGCCGCGCCCTCCACGGCGACGGGCGCGCCATCGCCCTGGCGGTGAAGCGGTCGGTGCGGGACGAGTGCGGGCTGGCGGTCTCCGCCGGCGTCGCCGAGGTGAAGCTCGCCGCCAAGATCGCGACCGACCTCGGCAAGCCGGACGGGCTGGTGGTGGTGCCGGAGGGCGGCGTGAGGGCCTTCCTCGCCCCGCTCCCGGTGGGCCGCCTGTGGGGCGTGGGCGAGGTGACCGAGGCGGCGCTGCGCCGGATCGGCGTGGCCACGATCGGAGACCTGGCCGCGCTCCCCGCGGCGGCGGTGGCGGCCGCCGTGGGATCGTCGGCCGCCCAGCATCTCAAGGCGCTGGCCGACGGCGACGACCCTCGCCCGGTGGTCCCGGACGAGGCGGCCAAGTCGGTGGGAGCGGAGGACACCTTCGCCGAGGACCTGGAAGGGCGCGAGGCCCTCGAACGCGAGATCCTCTCCCAGGCCGGGCGGGTCGGGCGCCGGCTCCGCGCCGCCGGACTGCGCGGCCACATCGTCACGCTCAAGGTGAAGTACGGCGACTTCACGCTCGTGACGCGGAGGACCACGCTGCCCTTCGCCACCGACGACGACCGCGCCATCTACGAGGCGGCCCGCGACCAGCTCGGCCGGGTGGACCTGTCCCGGTCGATCCGGCTCACCGGCGTCTCCGTCTCGGGGTTCGAGGGCGGCGAGGACCGCGGCCAGCTCGACCTGTTCGCGGCCGCCGACGCGTCGCCGCCGGACGCTCCCCGGCGGCGCGCGCTCAACGCCGCCCTGGACGACATCGCCGGCCGGTTCGGGGAGGGCGCGGTGACGCGCGCCGACGAGAAGAGGTCGGGGCGCGGTCGCTGAGCGGCGGTGCTCGATTCGGGATCACGGAAGCGCAGCATCCGCCCACGGGCCCCGCGGGGGAGGCGTTCCCCTCGGCGCTCCGCGCCTCGCAGGTCAGGGTACGGCCGCCGCTCCCGTCCGCTCTCGCCGGCATCGACGCCCTGCCAGCTCGCTCCGGTGCGGCCCGGATCGCAGCGGCTGGACCGGCGCCGCTGCCGGTCCGATCCCCGACCGCAGAAGCCCTCCCGCGCTCGAA
>DATIUR010000051.1:0-7436 GCA_035466675.1 Anaeromyxobacteraceae bacterium
GGCCGCGAGGGCCGGCGCCTGGCGGATGCGGGTCGCCTCCACCGCCGCCGGCGAGGGGCGTGCCTCGGCAGGCCAGAGCCGCTGCATCAGTCCGCGCAGATCCCAGTCCTCCGGGCCGCTCGCCAGCCGCAGGAGGATCCGGGACAGCGCGCGCGCCAGGTCGTCGGCCGATCCGGTCCGGCGCGCCGGGTCCTTCTCGAGCGCGCCGCGGAGGACCTCGTCCAGGTCGGGGGGCACGGACTCGTTCCACCCGGAGGGGGCCGAGACGGGATCGGGGCCGAGCAGCGCGGTCATCGTGGCGGCGTCGGAGTCGCGCGCGAAGAGCCGGCGACCGGTGCACAGCTCCCACAGGACCACGCCCAGGGAGAAGACGTCGGCGCGCGCGTCGACGGGATCGCCGCGGGCCTGCTCCGGCGCCATGTAGGCCACCTTGCCCTTCAGGGTCCCGGGCGCGGTGAGGCCGGCCCGGTTCATCGCCCGCGCGATGCCGAAGTCGGCCACCTTCACCTCGCCCTCGAAGGAGACGAGCAGGTTGTGGGGCGAGACGTCCCGGTGCACCAGGCCCAGGGGAGCGCCGTCCGGCCCGGTCAGGCGGTGCGCGTAGGCGATCCCCTTCGCCGCCTCGGCGCCCACGTGGACGGCGCGCGCCAGGCCGAGCCGGATGCCCAGCTCGCGGCAGCGGTCCACCACCCGCGCCAGGTTCCGGCCCCGCACCAGCTCCATGGCGATGTAGTGGCGCCCCTCCACCTGGTCGAACTCGAAGACCTGGACCACGTTGGCGTGGGTGAGGCGGGAGGCGAGCCGCGCCTCCTGGATGAACATCCGGACGAACTCGCCGTCGCCGCCGTGCTCGCCGCGGACGAGCTTCAGCGCCACCTCCTTCGTCACCCCCGCGGCGCCCGCCACCTCCGCGCGGAAGACGTCGGCCATGCCCCCGGACGCGAGCGGCTCGAGCAGCGTGTACTTTCCGAAGGTCCGCACCCTTCGTGATTCTAGCCCGAAACCGGGGGGCCACCCGGCGTGGCGCCGCCCTAACGCCGCCAGCCCTGCCAGACCACGTAGCGCCGGAAGTCGGCGGCGAACTCGGCCTCGGAGATCCCGATCTCCGACTGGAAGGCCTCGCCGAAGTGGCTCCCCTCCCCCATCCTCCGGAGCACGCCGCGCACGCGCGCCTCCCCGTAGCGGGCGAGCAGGAAGGCAAAGGCGTGGTGCGAGGCGTCGTAGACCAGGTACGAGCGGCGCTGGTAGAGCGGCTCGGGATTGGCGATGGGGTCCGCCCCGCCGCCGGCACCGCCGGGATCGGCACCGGGCGGGGGAAGGCCCTCGCCCACCCCGCCACCCTCGGCGTAGTAGCGCCACAGGTCCTCGAGCGACCCGCGCCGGTATCCCTGGCCCGCGGTCACGCTGGCGAGCCCCTCGCGGAACCAGAGCGGCTCGCCCTTGAAGGGCCACGTGTACTCGGTCGCGGCCTGCTGGTACATGGCGCAGTGGGCCAGCTCGTGGGTCAGGATCTCGGCCACGTCGGCGTCCGAGGCGCCGAAGAGGCGCCAGGTGCGCGGCGACTGGACGTCGATCCTGGAGTGGCGCGCCCAGGCGCGGAGCCACTCGTAGCCGGGGCGCCGCACGGCCGCCTCGAGGGCGTCGTGGGTGGGGTGGATGGCGATGGTGACGGGCGTGGAGAGGCTGCCCCACCGGGAGGCGCGCGGGACGGCGACCCGGAGCGCGGCGGTCACCTGCTCCGCGGCGTCCGCGTCCTCGGGCTGGTGGACGACCCGGAAGCGGGCGCCGCCCACGGTCACCGTGCGGACACGCGGGCCCGGCTCGCCGGCCAGCCGCGGCGCGCAGGCGCCGGCGAGCAGCGCGGCGACGAGGAGGAGGAGCCGGGACGCCACCCCGATCGCTTACCGCGGCGCCGCGCCGTCCGGCAAGGTTCCGTCCGCGCCCGCCAGCCGGAGCAGGATGGGGGCGAGGTGGGTGAGGTCGTGCACCTCTCCCACCTCCCGCGCGGCCGGGCCGAAGCCGAGCACCGGGACCCTCGCCAGCGTGTGGTTGCGCGTCCCGAGATCCTCGACGTTGCCGTGATCGCTCGCCACCAGGAGGGCGTGCTCCTCCGGGAGCGCCGCCACCAGGGCGCGCAGGAAGGCGTCGAGCCGGCCGATCGCGTCGAGGGCGCGCTCCATGGAGCGGGCGTGGCCGGCCTCGTCGGTCTCGAAGAACTCGAAGACGGTCAGGTCGTGCGCCCGGGCCATGCCGGCCAGGATCTCCGCGGCCTCGCGCGGGTCGCGCTCGGGCAGGCTCGCCCCGTGGGCGCGGGCGCGCGCGCCGGTGAGGTCGTGGGGGAGGCCGTCGTCCCGCCGCGCGTCCGCCCAGGTCCGGAACCGCCCGCCCCCGGCCGCGTAGGCGACGGTGGTGGCCGAGGCGCGGGCGCGGCGCCCGGGGACCTCGAACTCGGCGGGACCCTCCGCCTCGAGGCCGAGGGCGCGCAGGTACGCGACCGGGTAGGCGTTGGCGAAGGCCCCCCGGCGGCCGCGCTCCGCCAGCGTGCGGAAGATCGAGCGCGCCCGCAGGAGCTCGCGCAGCCGCGCGTTCGGGAAGCCGAGCAGGTGGCGCCCGACGTGCCGGGGCGCGTTCTCCCCGGTGAGGAGGGTGGACTGGCCGGTGGCCGACTGCGGCCGCCCCGGCACGCCCAGCGTCGCGTCCGCCAGCGCCGCCCGCCCGCCGCGCGGGAGCGGCGACCCCGAGCCGTCGGCGAAGCGGGAGAGCAGGAACTCGCCCCGCGCCAGGGGGTTCACGTCGGGGGCGTTCGCGCCCGCCCCCACGCCGTCCACGAAGACGAAGACCGCCGCCACGCCCGGATGATAACGGGCCGGGCGGCGGGGGGCTCTACAGCGGCGCGGGCGGGGGGAAGACCAGCGCCGAGGCGTCCATGGTCCCCACGAAGACGCCGCTCGCGAGGAAGAGGTTCGAGGACATCCCCTGGGTGCCGGTGGCCTTGTTGAGCGCCGTCAGCCCGACGAGGTAGCCGACGGTGGCGGGGGCCGAGGCGTTGGGGAAGCAGCCGGCGGGGACCTGGAAGCAGGCCACCGTGTACGCGCTCTGGTCGAAGAGCAGTCCGATGATGCCGCCCGCGTCCGTCGGCGCGGCCGGCTCGAAACAGGGGGAGCCGCTCGCGCCCGCGTTCGTGAACTCCTGGACCGTGACGAAGGCCACCTGGTTCCCGTCGCGGCAGACCGGGAAGGGCGACGCCAGCGCGTCCCGCGCCACGTCGGTGATGACGTCGGGGAGCTGGGTCCCGCCCTGGTCCTCCATCTGGACGAGCGGAGGCGCGACGACCGTCCCCGTGTACGTCGCGCCCGCGTGGTCCACGCGGAACGTGTAGGAGGCCCCCTCGACGTAGGCGAGGCCGGCGGTGGCCTGGTAGTAGCCGTCCGCCGCCGGGGCGAGCGCGACCGGTCCGCCGCCCGTCCACGAGACCTGGACGCTCGCGCCGGTGATCGGGACGACGTCGCCCGCGCCGCCCACGCCGCCCGGGATCTCGCCGAAGAAGACCTGCGCGGTGACGGTCGGCGGCACGGTGGTGGTGCCCACGGTCTTCTCGGGCGTCGAGAGCAGGATGCCGGCGAGCACCTTGTCGTTCTGGAGCATCTCGACCGTCTCGCAGCCGGCGAGCGCGAGGAGGGCGAGGGAGGAGATGACGGAGAGGCTTCGACGCATGGAGGACCTCCGAGGTTCCGAGGCACAGTTGACCACGGAGAAGCGCCGGCGGCCACCGGGGGGCGAACCGCATGTGGGCGGCGCGCGCACCCGGCCCGATCGTCACGGGCGCCCGGAGCGCGGGCCGACCAGGCTCAGTCCTGCTTCCCCGCGACGGCCCCGCTCAGGGCCGCGACCGTCTCGTCGTAGCCGCGGGGGCTGAGGCGATCGACGAGCATCATCCGGGGCATGCCGAACCACGTCAGCACCGCCGCCAGGATCATGCCGACGAGCACCCAGCCCGCGGCCTTCCGGGTTCGCGCCTAGGGGGACCGCGCCCAGGAGCGAGGCGCGACGCACGGCCCCCGGAAGACGACACGCCGCGCGCCACCCGCCCCGGACCCCTCCGGGCCCCGTCCCCCGACGGGGTCCGCGGGTATCCTCTCGCCGCCCCGCCCATGCCCCGCCTCCCCGGCTTCCCCACCGACTGCACCATCACCTTCGACGGCGATCCGGTCCCGGCGCGCGCGGGCGAGAGCGTCGCCTCGGCCCTGCTCGCCGCCGGCCGCCCGCTCCTCTCGCGGAGCGCGAAGTACCACCGCCCCCGGGGCCCCTTCTGCCTGTCCGGATCGTGCGGGAGCTGCCTCGTCCGCGTGGACGGCGCGCCGAGCGTGCGCGCCTGCGCGACGCCGTGCCGGGAAGGGCTCGCGGTCGAGACGCAGAACGCCTTCCCGTCGGCGGAGCACGACCTCCTCGGCGGGATCGACGCCCTCTACGCCCGCGGTCTCGACGCCCACCACCTCATGACCTGGAACGCGCTCGCCAACCGGGCCGCGGTCGCGCTCTCGCGCCGCCTGGCCGGCGTGGGGCGGCTCCCGGAGGCTCCCCCGCCCTCCGCCGCGCCCGCCCCGCCCGCCGAGGAGCGCTTCGACGCCCTGGTGGTGGGCGCCGGCCCGGCCGGCCTCGGCGCCGCCGAGGCGCTCTCGCGAGCCGGCCGCCGGATCCTCCTCGCCGAGGCGGAGCCGCTCCCGGGCGGCCGGCTCCGGGCCCGGCTCGGCCCGGCCGGCGATCCCGACCTCGCCTGGGCCGACCAGGTCGCGGCGAGCGTCCGGTCCGCCGGCGGGGAGGTGGCGGTGGGAGCGACCGTGCTCGCGCTCTGGATCGACCGGGGCGAGCCGCTGGCCGGCATCCGCACGGGCGGGCCGGCCCCCGTCCGCCTCGTGCGCGCGGGGCGGATCATCCTCTGCCCGGGCGGCCACCCGCAGCCCCCGGCGATCCCCGGCGGCGACCGCCCCGGCGTGCTGGCCGCCCGGGGCCTGGCCGCGGCCCTCCGGGAGCACGGCGTCCTTCCGGGTCGCCGCATCGCCGTGCTCGGCGACGGCCCGGAGGCGGAGGCGCTCGCCGGGAGGCTTCGCGTCGCGGGCGCCGAGGTGCTGGCCGCGCCCGCCGCGGCGCGCCTCCTCGGCCGCTCCCGCGTGCGCGGCCTCGTCCTCCCGGACGGCCGGCGCATCGCCTGCGAGGCGGTGGCGGTGGCCGCCCCGCCCGCGCCGGCGACCGACCTGGCCCGCCACCTGGGCGCCGAGGTGGTCCTCGACCCGATCCTGGCGGCGTTCGCCGTCCGCGTCTCCGCCTCCGGCGCCACCTCCGTGCCGGGCCTCCTCGCCGCGGGCGAGGCCACCGGCCCCATGGGCGCCGCCGGCGCGCGCGAGTCGGGCCGGCGCGCCGGGGAGGAGGCGGCGCGTGGCTAAGTCCTTCGCCTGCGCCTGCGAGGACGTGACGGTGGACGAGGTCCGCCGCGCCTTCGCCGCCGGCCACCGCGATCTCGAGTCGGTGAAGCGCTACACCGGCCTCGGGACCGGCCCATGCCAGGGGAAGAGCTGCGTGGCCCTGGCGGTCCGCGAGCTGCTCCGTCTCGGCGCGACGCCCGCCGAGGTGGCTCCCTTCACCGCCCGTCCCCCCGTCTCCCCGGTCCCCCTGGGCGAGCTGGCCGCGCTCGACCCGGGCCGGCTCCACCTCGCCCCGGGCGTACCGGCCGGCGAGCCGCCGCCCGCGGCCGCCCCGGCGGAGCCCCTCCCGGCGCGGGTGGACGTGGTGGTGGTGGGCGGCGGGATCATGGGGCTCGCCCTCGCCTTCGAGCTGGCCCGCCGCGGTCGCAGCGACGTGCTCGTGCTCGAGCGGAGCTACCTCAACGCCGGCGCCTCCGGCCGGAACGGCGGCGGCGTGCGCGCGCAGTGGTCCACCCCCACGATGATCCGGCTGGCCCGCCGCTCGCTCGAGATCATGGGCCGCTTCGCGGTGGAGATGGGCGTGAACGTCTGGTTCCGCCGGGGCGGCTACCTCTTCCTCGCCCCCACCCGCGAGCAGGTGGCGCGCATCGAGCGGAACGCCGACCTCCACCGGAGGGAGGGGCTGCGCACCCGGATCCTCTCCCCCGCGGAGGCGCTCGGGGTGGTGCCGCAGCTCGACCCGTCGCGCTTCCTGGCCGCCTCCTGGAACCCGGACGACGGCGTGGTCTTCCCCTGGCCGTTCCTGTGGGGCTACGCCGGGCGCGCCCAGGCCCTGGGCGCGAAGGTGCGCACCTTCACGCGCGTGAACGGCTTCGAGACCGCCGGGCGGCGGGTGGCCGCGGTGGTCACCGACCGGGGGCGCGTCGCCTGCGAAGCCGTCGTGGTGGCGGCCGGGGCCTGGTCGCGGGAGGTGGCGGCCCTGGCGGGCGTGCGCCTGCCCAACCGACCCACCCGCCACGAGATCTGCGTGACCGAGCCGCTCAAGCCCTGGCTCGACCCGCTCGTCTCGGTGCTCGGGACGGGGCTCTACTTCTCGCAGTCGCAGCGCGGCGAGATCGTGGGCGGGATGGGCGATCCCCGGGAGCCCGAGGGCCTCGAGCAGGGCTCCACCCTCCGCTTCCTGGCCCGCTTCGCCCGGGCCGCGGTCTCGACGGTCCCGGCCCTCTCGGCCGTCAAGGTCATGCGGCAGTGGGCCGGCTGCTACGACGTCACGCCCGACAACAACCCCATCCTGGGCGCGGCCGGCTTCGACAACTTCCTCCAGCTCTCCGGCTTCGTGGGCCACGGCTTCATGATGGCCCCGGCGGTGGCCGAGGCGTACGCGGCGTGGATGACCGGCGGCCCGCCCGACGAGATCCTGGAGCGGTTCACGCTGGCGCGGTTCGAGCGCGGCGATATCGCCAGGGAAGATTTCATCATCGGCTGACCGGCGGTAAGCTCCGCCCATGCCGCTCGGGAAGAAGATCGCGTTCCTCGGCACGGGGAACATGGCCGAGGCCCTGGTGAAGGGTCTCCTCCGCGCCGGGATCGCCGACGCCTCGGAGATCGTCTGCTCCGAGCCGCGCGCCGAGCGCCGCGAGGAGATCGCCGGCCGCTACGGCGTGAAGGCCGTCGCCGAGAACCTGGCCGCCGCCGAGGAGGGGCAGATCGTCGTCCTCTCGGTGAAGCCGCAGACCATGGACGATCTCCTCGAGGAGATCGCTCCGGCCGTCGACCACTCGAAGCTGATCGTCTCCATCGCCGCCGGCATCCCCATCGCCGCCATCGCGCGCAAGCTCGGGGCGGGGGTCCGCATCGTCCGCACCATGCCCAACACCCCGGCCCTGGTCGGCGCCGGCGCCACCGCGCTGGCCCGCGGCGCCCACGCCACGCCGGCGGACCTCGAGCAGGCCATGGCGCTCTTCCGGGCGGTGGGGGTGGCGGTGGTGGTGGAGGAGCACCACCTCGACGCGGTCA
>DATIUR010000052.1:0-20340 GCA_035466675.1 Anaeromyxobacteraceae bacterium
AGCGGGCCGGCCCGGCGATCGAGACGAGCCCCGCGATCCGGTCGGGGTAGAGGGAGCAGGCGGCCATCCCCAGCATCGCCCCCTGGCTGTGCCCGACCCAGAGCACGCGATCCTCGCCGGTGGCGGCCCGGATCGCGTCGAGCGCGGCGGGGACGTCCTCGGCCAGGTAGGTGTCGAGGGTCCAGCGCCGCGGCGCGCCGGGCCGGGGCCGCGAGCCCCCGTGGCCGCGCAGGTCGAGCGCGAAGCAGTCGAATCCGGCACGGGAGAGGAACGCGGCGAGCGAGTGGCGCTCCACCCCGAAGTCGAGGGTCTGGCGATTCACCGCCAGTCCATGGCAGAGGAGCACCGGCGGGACCCTGGCCGGGGCGCGGGGCCGCCGCCGGGCCAGGGCGAGACGCCAGCCGTCCCGGGTGGCCGCGTGCAGCAGCTCGTCCTCTCCACCGGGAACCGCCAGCCACCAGGTCCAGAAGAGGTAGTGGAGGACGCCCGCCAGGAGCAGCGCCCCGGCCAGGAGGGCGAACGCGGGGAGCGACATCGTGGGCGCCGATTCTAGCGCCCGGGCTCCCATCCGGGGCTCGTGGCCCGGTGACGCCTCCCGACGGGTCGTGGCCCGCACGTTGCAAAGTGCGGCCCGGCCGGCTCGCGGTACCCCCCGGCCCCGGGGAGGAACCGCGAGCGGTCCCAAAAAGCTGATCGAAAGGCGAGCAGGGAGTGCCCAAGATTCGAGCATTGACCGCCCGACGAGCCGGAGCGTAGCGTCAACGTCCCCATTCCATCGCAGAGGTGCGCCGTGAAGAAGGTCGAGGCCATCATCAAGCCTTTCAAGCTGGACGAGGTGAAGCAGGCCCTTTCCGAGGTGGGGATCGCCGGCCTCACGGCCACCGAGGTGAAGGGCTTCGGCCGGCAGAAGGGGCACACCGAGCTCTACCGCGGCGCGGAATACGTGGTGGACTTCCTCCCCAAGGTGAAGGTCGAGGTCGTGGTGGCCGACAGCATGGTGGGACGCGTGGTCGAGGTGATCGAGCGCGCCGCCAAGACCGGCCGGATCGGCGACGGCAAGATCTTCGTGGTCCCGGTGGAAGAGGTCGTCCGAATCCGCACCGGCGAGCGGGGCGAGGAAGCGCTGTAGCGAGGCTACGGGCTCCGGGCTTCGGAAGAGACGCCGCTTCTGTAGCCCGTGGCCCGGAGCCGGCATCCCGGAGCCAGCTTCCCGTGTCCCCCTCCCGGCCACCTCCGCTCTCGGCGGCGCTGGCCCGCGCGGTGGTGGACTCCATCGCCGACGCGATCCTGGTGGTGGGGGCCGACGGCGGCGTGCTGCACCTCAACCCCGCCGCGGAGGAGCTCTTCGGCCGGAGCCGGGAGCGCGCCGTGGAGCTTCCCGCCCGCGCGCTGCCCGGCGGCGCGCAGCTCGCCGTGGTGGCGGAGCGGGCCCGCACCTCGCAGGAGGGGCAGTCGTTCGAGTTCCCGAGCCCCCGGGACGCGGGCGTCCCCATCGCGGTCGAGGCGAGCCCCCTGCTCGACGGGTCCACCTGCGTCGGCTCGGTCATGGTCCTGCGGGTGCCGCGGGGGGGCGAGCGGGCGCTCGACTTCGAGGCGCTCGCCGCCGGCCTGGCCCACGAGATCAAGAACCCGCTGGCCGGCCTGCAGGGCTCGGCGGAGCTCCTGGCCCGGGAGGCGGAGGGCAGCGCCCGCGAGTACGCCCACGTGATCGCCCGCGAGGCGAGGCGGGTGGACGGCCTGGTGCGCGAGCTCATGGACCTGGCTCGCCCGGCGGCGCTCCAGACGGCGCCCGTGGACGTGCACGACGTGCTCCGCGACGTGCTCGTGCTGGCGCGCGGCGCGCCCGGCGCCGAGCGGGTGGCGTTCGTGGAGCGCTACGATCCCTCGCTCCCGCCGGTCCACGGCGACGGCGAGAAGCTCACCCAGGTCCTGCTCAACCTGGTCCGCAACGCCCTCGAGGCGGTGGAGGGCGGCGGCCAGCCGCAGATCGTCCTCGAGACCTCGGTCGCCTCGCAGCGGCTGCGCTCGGCCGGGGGCCGGACCCGGCCGCTCGCCCGCATCTCGGTGCAGGACAGCGGGCCCGGGATCCCGGAGGCGATGCTCCACCGCCTCTTCACGCCCTTCGCCACCTCGAAGCCCCACGGCACCGGGCTCGGGCTCGCCATCTCGCGCCGGATCGTCGAGGCGCACGGCGGGCGCGTGGAGCTCCGGAACCGCAGCGCGGGCGGGGCGGAGGCGAACGTGTATTTGCCGCTGGAGATCTGATGCGTCGGGCTACAGGCTACGGGCTACGGGCTTCTGACCTTCGGTGGCGGCCGCGCGTCCGCTGGAGCCCGGAGCCCGGAGCCCGGAGCCTCGCTGGATAGGACGTCACCGTGCGCAAGGTCCTCATCGTCGACGACGAGCCCTCCGTCCGGTTCGTGCTCTCCCGGACCTGCGAGCGGGCCGGCGTGCCGTTCGAGGAGGCGGGCAGCGCCGAGGAGGCGCGGGAGAAGCTGCGCGCGCACGGCACCGGGCCGGCCGGGATCGGCCTGGTCCTGCTCGACGTGCGCCTCCCCGGCGACGACGGGTTCAAGCTCCTGGGCGAGATCGGGGGGCGGGCCGACTCCCCGTTCGTGGTGGTGATGACGGCGGAGGACACCATGCGCTCCGCGGTCGAGGCCATGAAGCGGGGGGCCGCCGACTACCTGGGCAAGCCCTTCGACCTCTCCCGCGTCGAGCGCATCGTGAAGGACCTCGCCGCCGCGCCGGCGGAGCCGGCGGAGACGGAGCCGGCCGGGACCGTGGAGGACCTGATCGCGCCGGGCGCCGAGCCCCGGCGCTACCGGGAGATCGCCCTCCCCGACATCCTCATCGGCCGCTCCACCGCCATGATCGAGGTCTACAAGGAGATCGGCCGGGTGGCGCGCACCGAGATGACGGTGTTGCTCATGGGCGAGTCCGGCACCGGCAAGGAGCTGGTGGCGCGGGCGATCCACGCGAACTCGGCCAGGGCCCGCGGCCCCTTCATCACGGTCAACATGGCCGCGATCCCGAAGGACCTCATCGAGAGCGAGCTGTACGGCCACGAGAAGGGCTCCTTCACCGGCGCGGTCGACCGGCGCCCCGGCAAGTTCGAGCTGGCGAGCGGCGGCACCCTCTTCCTCGACGAGATCGGGGAGATGCCGCTCGAGCTCCAGGCGAAGCTCCTGCGCGTCCTGCAGGAGCGCGAGGTGGACCGGGTGGGGGGCACGCGCCCGCTCCCGGTGGACGTGCGCATCGTGGCCGCCACCAACGCCGACCTGGCCCGCGCGGTCGAGGAGGGCCGGTTCCGGCGGGACCTCTACTACCGGCTGGCGGTGGTCCCCATCCGCCTGCCGCCGCTCCGCGAGCGGGAGGGCGACGTGATCCTCCTCGCCCGCCACTTCACCACGAAGTACGGGGAGCAGCTCCGGGGGCGGGCCGTCTCGCTCGCCCGCGACGCGGAGCCCCTCCTGCTCGGCCACGGCTGGCCCGGCAACGTCCGCGAGCTGCAGAACGTGATCCAGCGTGCGCTCCTCAAGCTGGCCGGCCCGCGCCTCGCCGCCAAGGACCTGGGCGGCCTCCTGCCCGCCGCCGGCGGCTCGGAGCGCGGGCTCGGGGCGCTCGTCGAGGCCCTGCTCGACGGCAAGGCACCCGAGGTGGGCCGCTACCAGGCGGCGCTGCAGGCCATCGAGGCGCCGCTCATCGCGGCCGCGCTGGCCCGCACCAAGGGCAACCAGCTGCGCGCGGCCGAGCTGCTCGGGATGAACCGGAACACGCTCCGCGAGCGGATGCGCGCGCTCGGCATGAAGGCGCGCTGAGGAGAAGCGAGCTCCGGGCTTCGGGCTTCGGCGAAGGCTCCCGTGCGTCGGCCTGTAGCCCGAAGCCTGCAGCCCGGCTCATCGCGCCATCCTTGCGGGGTCCCACCGACCGGAGCGCCCCATCCGCTGCCTTGAAACCGGCCACCCGATGCCCGGAAATCGGGCACCCGCCGGCGGACCCGCCGGCCGCCTGGTCGTTTTCCAGGCGGCCGGGGCGGGCGGAACCGTGGCACGGCGCGTGCTATCTGGGCCCGCCACAAACCCGCTTTCCACTCCGGAGACACGACCGCGATGGCGAAACTCACTCCGAAGCAGGTCCTCGACATGGCCAAGGAGCGCAAGGCCACCTACGTCGACATGAAGTTCATGGACTTCGTCGGCATCTGGCAGCACTTCTCGATCCCCATCTACGAGCTCGGGGAGAACATCTTCGAGGAAGGGCTGGGGTTCGACGGGTCGTCGATCCGCGGGTGGCAGGCCATCCACGCCTCCGACATGCTGGTGGTCCCCGACGCGAGCACCGCCACCATCGACCCCTTCATGGCCGAGCCCACGCTCTCGCTCATCTGCAACGTGGTGGACCCCATCACGAAGGAGCCGTACTCGCGCGACCCGCGCAACATCGCCCTCAAGGCCGAGAAGTACCTCAAGTCCACCGGCATCGGCGACACGGCCTACTTCGGGCCGGAGGCGGAGTTCTTCATCTTCGACGAGGTCCGCTACGACACCGGCGTGAACCACGGGTTCTACAAGGTGGACTCGGTCGAGGGCCAGTGGAACACCGGCCGCGAGGAGCCGGGCGGGAACCTGGGCTACAAGCCGCGCTACAAGGAAGGCTACTTCCCGGTGGCGCCCACCGACAGCCAGCAGGACATCCGCACCGAGATGTGCCGGGTGATGGAGGCGGTCGGCATCCAGGTGGAGCGGCAGCACCACGAGGTGGCCACCGCCGGCCAGGCGGAGATCGACATCCGCTTCGACTCGATGGTCTCCATGGCCGACAAGCTCCAGTGGTTCAAGTACATCATCAAGAACGTGGCCCGCCGGCACGGGAAGACCGTGACCTTCATGCCGAAGCCGCTCTACGGCGACAACGGCTCGGGCATGCACACGCACCAGTCGATCTGGAAGGACGGCAAGCCCCTCTTCGCCGGCGACGGGTACGCGGGCCTGTCGGACCTGGCCATGTGGTACATCGGCGGCATCCTCCGGCACGGGCCGGCCCTGGCCGCGCTGTGCAACCCGACCACCAACAGCTACAAGCGGCTCGTGCCGGGCTTCGAGGCGCCGGTGAACCTCGCCTACTCGGCGCGGAACCGCTCGGCCTCCATCCGGATCCCGATGTACTCGCCCTCGCCCAAGGCGAAGCGGATCGAGTTCCGCTCGCCGGATCCGTCCTGCAACGGCTACATCGCCTTCGCGGCCATGCTCATGGCGGGCCTCGACGGGATCGAGAACAAGACGAACCCCGGCCAGCCGCTCGACAAGGACATCTACGGCATGACCCCGGAGGAGCTGAAGGACATCCCCAAGATGCCCGGCTCGCTCGAGGAGGCGCTCGAGGCGCTCCGGCGGGACCACAAGTTCCTGCTCAAGGGCGACGTCTTCACCGAGGACGTGATCGAGACCTGGATCCAGTACAAGTACGACAAGGAAGTGAACCCGGTGCGGATGCGCCCGAGCCCGCTCGAGTTCTCGCTCTACTTCGACATTTGAGCTGCGCCTCCGGCGCAGCGTCAAATGTCGAAGCAACTTCGACGTCGTCTTACCGGGGGGCCGTAGGCCCCCCGGTTCCCCGCCGCCTCCGGCGCAGCGTCACTCGGGCCGCGGATCGGCCGCCTCCGGGCGGCCGGCGCCGTTTTCTGCTAAGAGAGCGCACCTTGCGCGCGCTCCGGGACGGCATCCGCGCGGCGGTGGGCGGACTGCCGCCGGTCTTCTGGACCCTGTGGGCCGGCCTGCTCGTGAACCGGCTGGCGAGCTTCGTCTCCACCTTCCTCGGCCTCTACGTCACGCGCGAGCACGGGCTGGGTGCCGCCGAGGCCGGGCGGCTGGTGGCGCTGTACGGCGTGGGGCTCCTCGTCTCCGGGCCTCTGGGCGGCGTGCTGGCCGACCGGGTGGGGCGGCGCGCCACCATGCTCTTGGGCCTCGTCCTGGGCGGGCTCTCCGTGGCCGCCCTGGCCTTCGTCCGCCACCCGGCCGCGATGGGGGCCGCCGTCCTCCTCGCCGCCCTGGCGGGCGAGATCTACCGGCCCGCCGCGCAGGCGGCCATCGCCGACGTCGTGCCGGCGGGCGACCGGCTGCGCGCCTACGGCCTCGTCTACTGGGCGGTGAACCTGGGGTGGACGTTCGGCCTCTCCCTGGCCGGCTTCCTGGCCGAGCGGAGCTGGAAGGCCCTCTTCCTGGCGGACACCCTGACGAGCCTCCTCTTCGCGGGCATCGTGGCCCTTCGCGTCCCGGAGACGCGCCCCCGCGCGGCGGGCGCGCCGGGCGCGGACGGGGGCTCGCTCCTCGAGGTGGCCCGGGACCGCGACCTCGTCCTCTTCCTCGGCCTCAACCTCGCCTCCCTGATCGTGTTCACGCAGTTCCAGCTGGCCGCCCCGCTCGACATGGCCGCGCACGGGATCACTCCCTCCACCTTCTCCCTGCTCATGGCGCTGAACGGGATCGGGGTGATCGTGCTCCAGCCCACGCTGGGCCCCTGGCTGCGGCGGTTCGACGGCGCCCGCCTGCTGGCGATCGCCTCCGTCCTCATCGGCCTCGGCTTCGGCCTGAACGCCGTGGCCCGGACCGCCCCGGCCTACGCGGCGGGGGTGGCGCTCTGGACCGTGGGGGAGGTGCTGGCCTTCCCGGTCGCGAACGCCACCGTGGCGGACCTCGCCCCCGCCCACCTGCGCGGGCGGTACCAGGGGGCCTTCACCATGAGCTGGGGGGTGGCCTTCACCCTCTCGCCGCTGATCGCCGGCGAGGTCCTCTCCCGCGCGGGCGCGCCCGCGCTCTGGGCCGGCTGCCTCGCCCTGGGGCTCCTGGTCGCGGCCGGCCACCTCGCCGTCGCGCCGGCGCGGCGGCGGAGGCTCGCCGCTCATTCCCCCAGGTAGGCCCTCCGCACCTCCGGCGAGGCGAGCAGCTCCGGGCCGGTCCCCTCCCTCACCACGTTGCCGGTCTCGAGCACGTAGGCGCGGTGGGCGAGCTGCAGGGCCCTGTGGGCGTTCTGCTCGACGAGCAGGAGCGCCACGCCCGACTCGTTCAGCTCCCGCAGGACGGTGAAGATCCGCTCCACCACCTGGGGCGCGAGGCCCAGGGAGGGCTCGTCGAGGAGCATGAGCCTGGGCCGGCTCATGAGGGCCCGCGCCACGGCCAGCATCTGCTGCTCGCCGCCGGAGAGCGTGCCCGACACCTGCGCCCGCCGCTCGGCCAGGATGGGAAAGAGCGCGAAGGCCCTCTCCCGGTCGGCGGCGATGCCGCGGGCGTCCCTCCGGAGGTAGGCGCCCAGGTCGAGGTTCTCCTTCACGGTGAGGTTCAGGAAGATGCCGCGCCCCTCCGGCGCGTGCGCCATGCCGCGCGCCGCGATCCGATGGGAGGGGAGCCGCGTCACGTCCTCGCCCAGGAACCGGACCGAGCCGCCGGAGGCCCGGATCATGCCGGTGATGGCCCGCAGCGCCGTGGTCTTGCCCGCCCCGTTCGCGCCGACGAGGGCGACCACCTGCCCCGCCGGGACGCGGAGCGAGACGCCCCGGAGCGCCTCGACGGCGCCGTAGAGGACGCGCAGGCCGTCGACCTCGAGGACGGGGGCGGTCATCCCGAGCCTCCCTGGTCCGGAAGCGCGATGTGCCGCTCCGCGAGGTAGGCGTCGCCCAGGTAGGCCTCGATCACCCTCGGGTTGCCGCGGATGGCCTCGGGCCTGCCCGCCGCGATGGTGAGGCCGTGGTCGAGCACGAGCATCCGCTCCGAGACGCCCATCACCACCCGCATGTCGTGCTCGATGACGAGGACGGCGACCCCGAACCGGTCGCGGAGCGAGCGGATGAGCGCCATGAGATCGGCCTTCTCCGCCGCGTTCATCCCGGCGGCCGGCTCGTCGAGGCACAGCACCTTCGGCCCGGTGGCGAGGGCCCGCGCGATCTCGAGCCGCCGCTGCTCGCCGTAGGGGAGGCTCCGGGCGGCGTGGTGGGCCCGGTGGGCGAGGCCCAGCACCTCCAGGAACTGCCCGGCCCGGGCCAGGATGCGCGCCTCCTCGGAGCGGTGGTGCCCGGTGAGGAGGAGCGCGTCGAAGAAGCCGCTCCTCGCCCCGGCGTGGCAGGCGATCCGGACGTTGTCGAGGGCGGTGAGATCCCGGAAGAGCCGGATGTTCTGGAAGGTGCGCGCCACGCCCCGGGCGCAGATGGCGTGGGGCCGCAAGCCGTTCACCCGGCCGCCCGCCACCAGGACCTCGCCCGCGGAGGGGGCGTGGACGCCGGTGACGGCGTTGAAGGCCGTGGTCTTCCCGGCGCCGTTCGGGCCGATGAGGCCCACGAGCTCTCCCGGCATGAGGGTCAGGTCGAAGTCGACCAGGGCCCGGAGCCCCCCGAAGCGCACGGTGACGCGCCGCATCTCCAGGGCGGGGACGGTCAGGGGGCCCCCCCGGCGCCGCCCGGCCCCGGCGCCCACGGGCGCTCCCGCCGCCGGAAGAGGGGCAGGTCCCAGATCTCGCGGGTTCCCAGGATGCCCTGCGGCCGGGCCAGCATGAGCACGACGAGGAGGAGGGCGTAGGCGACCATGCGGTACTGCTGCACGTCGCGCAGCCACTCCAGCGCCAGCGTCAGGAGGGCCGCCGACAGGATCGATCCGGTGACGGAGCCGAGGCCGCCCAGCACCACCATCACCACCACCTCGATCGACCGGACGAAGGTGAAGCTGGCCGGGGTGGCGATCTGGTGCAGGTGGACGAAGAGGCCGCCGGCCAGCCCCGCGTAGGCGGCCGAGATGACGAAGCCGCGAACCTTGTAGCCGGTGGTGTCGACGCCCATCGCCTCGGCGGCCACCTCGTCCTCGCGGATGGCGAGAAGGGCCCGGCCCTGCGTGGAGACGGCCAGGCGGCGCGCCATCACCACCGTGGCCACCGCCGACGCGCCCACCCAGGCCACGGTGGTGCGCGGCGGGACCCCGGTGAGGCCGAGGGCGCCGCCCACGAAACTCAGGTTCTCCAGGATCGACCGGATGATCTCGCCGAACCCGAGCGTCACCATGGCGAGATAGTCGCCGCGCAGCCGGAGCGAGGGCATGCCCACCAGGACGCCGACCCCGGCGGCGGCGGCCATCCCGGCGGCGAGCGCGATCGCGAAGACGGCGTGGTCAAGCAGCGCCGCGGGGAGGAAGGCGAGCCGAGCGCCGGCCAGGGCGAGCGTGATCTTGGCGGCGGTGTAGGCCCCCACCGCCATGAAGCCGGCGTGGCCGAGCGAGAACTGGCCGGTGAAGCCGTTCACCACGTTGAGCGAAACGGCCAGGACGACGTTCACGCCGACCGACATGAGGACGAGGGTCCAGTGGTCCCGGCCCGACCAGCCGAGGGCGAGCTGCAGCGCCGCCAGGAGCGGCAGCGCCGCGAGGAAGGGCGCCACCGAGCGGAGGACGGCGCGGGCGGAGGGCACTAGACCTTCTCCGCGGTGGCGCGGCCCAGGAGCCCCTCCGGGCGCACCAGGAGGACCAGGATCAGGATCGCGAAGGCGATGGCGTCCCGCAGGGACGAGAGCGTGTAGCTCGCCACGTACTCCTCGGCCAGGCCCACCACCAGGCCGCCCACCATCGCGCCGGGGATCGATCCGATCCCGCCCAGGACCGCCGCCACGAAGGCCTTGAGGCCGGGCATGAGCCCGAAGAGCGGCTCGATCCGCGGGCGGGCCAACGCCGTCAGGACGCCGGCGGCGGCGGCCAGGGCGCTCCCCAGCACGAAGGTCCCGGCGATGACGCGGTCGACCGGGATCCCCATCAGCCCCGCCACCTGGGGATCGAACGAGACGGCGCGCATGGCCGTGCCGAAGCGGGTCCGGTAGACGATCGCCTGCAGGCCGAGCATCAGCGCGAACGCCACGCCCAGGCCGATCAGGTCGTGGTTCGAGAGGGCGACCCCGGAGACCTCCCATTCCACCCGCGGGACGATCTGCGGGAAGAAGCGGGGAGTCGGGCCGGGCGGGAACTCGATGGGCCGGGTGATCCAGGGCTGGAGCTGGAACCCGTACTCGAGCAGGGACGAGACGCCGATGGCGGTGATGAGGGCGGTGATCCGGGGCCGGTCCCGGAGGGGACGGTAGGCGAACCGCTCGATGGCCCAGCCGAGCAGCCCGCAGATGGCCATCGCCCCGACGGTGACGAGCGCCGCGCCCGAGACGCTCTGGGCGCGGTCCACGCCGAGCGAGGTCGCCAGCCAGTACCCCGCGAAGGCGCCGACCATGGTGACGTCGCCGTGGGCGAAGTTGATGAGCTTCAGGACGCCGTAGACCATGGTGTAGCCCAGCGCGATGAGGGCGTAGATGGTCCCGAGCGAGAGCCCGTTGACGAGGTGCTGGAGGAACTGGGTCACGGGGCAGCGGTCCGATGCTCACTTCCGGGCGTCGGCCTCGATGGTGGCCACCCACCGCGCCGCGCCGCCCCTCACCTCGAGCACCACCGCCGGCTTCACCGCGTCGTGGTGCTCGTCGATGGTGATGACGCCGGTCACCCCCGGGTAGCCGCGGGTGGCCGCCAGCGCGTCGCGGATGGCCGTGCCGGAGAGGTCGGGAGCCCGGGCCATGGCGTCCGCCGCGATCCGGGCGGCGTCGTAGGCCTGCGCCGCGAGCGAGTCGGGCACGACGCCGTGGCGCGCCCGGTACTTGGCCACGAACTCCTGGATCCGCGGGGCGGGGTCGTCCGGCGAGTAGAGGTTCGAGAAGTAGCTCCCCTCGAGCGCGTGGCCGCCGATCTCGAAGAGCCTGGCCGAGTCCCATCCGTCGCCGCCCAGGAGCGTCTGCTTCATGCCCAGCTCGCGGGCCTGCCGCGCGATCAGGCCGACGTCGCCGTAGTAGCCGGGGATGTAGACGGCCTCGGGCCCCTTCCCCTTGATGGCGGTGAGCTGCGCCTTGAAGTCCGGGTCTCCCGCCTTGTAGCTCTGGTCGTCCACGACCGTGCCGCCCAGCTCGGTGAACCGGGACAGGAAGTAGTCGGCCAGCCCGACCGAGTAGGCGTTCTTGACGTCGCGCAGGATGGCCACCTTCCCGAGGCCCAGCTTCTCCCGCGCGAACCTCGCCATCACCATGCCCTGGAACGGGTCGGTGAAGCAGACGCGGAAGACGAAGGGGCGGACCTTGCCCTCGTCGTCCACGGTCACCCGGGGGTTGGTGGAGGAGGGCGAGATCATGGGAACGCCCTTCGCGTCGGCGATGGGCGCCATGGCGAGGGAGAGGCTCGAGGCGACCTCGCCGAGCAGGACGGCGGCCCGGTCCTGGACGACGAGCCGGGTGGCGGCCACCGACGCCTCCTCGGCCTTTCCCTGGTCGTCGTAGGTCTTCACGGCCAGCCGGCGCCCCTTCACGCCGCCGGCGGCGTTGACCTCGTCGACGGCCAGCCGGATGCCCTTGTCGCTCGAGTCGCCGAAGGTGGCCTCGCTGCCCGTCAGCGAGGCGACGAGCCCGAGGAGGATGGGCTCGCCGGCGGCTCCCGGCCCGGGCGGCGAGCCGGGGGCGGGCTTCCTCTCGCAGGCTGTGAGCGCGAGTGCGACGGCGGCGGTGGCGAGCGCACGGCCGTGGATCATCGGGGACCTCCCTCGGGCGATCCGGAACCCGGCGATTTCCTAGCACACGGGCGCGGGCCGGGGCCAACGGGCGTGCGGCGCCCGACCTGGCCGCTCGGCTGTAAGGCGATGTGGCGGGCGCGCTCCGCCTTGGGGGGGCATCGAAGTGCCCACGCACACACGTTGATCGCTCCCGCGCCCGGCCGGTATGGTGCCCTCGCATGACGCGCCCGAAGGTCCTCCTGGTCGACGACAACCAGGAACTGCTCGCGCTCCTCGCCAGGCTCGTCGAGACCGAGGGATGGGTCCCGGTGGCGGTCGGCAAGGGGAGGACCGCCATCGACCGGATCGGGTCCGAGAAGCCCGCCGCCGCGGTGGTGGACGTCCTGCTCCCGGACATGATGGGCTACGACGTGGCGGCGGCGCTGCGGAAGGCCGGCATCCCGTTCGTCTTCATGACCGGTGTCTTCAAGGGGGGACGGGCCGCCAGCGACGCCAAGGGGCAGCACGGGGCGCTGGCCTACTTCGAGAAGCCCTTCGAGGCGAAGAAGCTGGTCGAGGCGCTCCGCTCCATGGTCCCGCGGGCGCCCGCTTCGGCCGCCTCGCCCGCTCCCCCTCCGCCGGCGCCGCCCGCCGAGGACCAGTCCGACTTCGACGTGGAGGTGGCGGTCGAGGCGGAGGAGCCGGTGGAGGCGATCGAGCTGACCGGTCGGGTGGTGGTCGAGGAGGGAGGGGTCGCCGCCGTCCTGAGCGGGGAGAAGCTCGCGGCCGCGCCGGTGGCGACGCCATCGCGCCTCGTCGCGGCCGTGGCGCGCCCGCCGGCGGTGCGGCCGACCCCCCGCCCCCGGCCGCCTCCCACCGACCTCTCGCGGCCCGAGGGGCGCCTCGAGGAGAACCTGCCGGAGCTCATCACCGCCTTCCACCTGGCGCAGCAGACCGGCGAGCTGACCCTGCAGAAGGGGAAGGTCAAGAAGACGCTCTACTTCGAGAAGGGCCGTCCCTGCTTCGCCATCTCGAACCTGGTCAACGACCGTTTCGGCCCCTTCCTGGTGCGGGTGGGCAAGATCTCGCTCCCCCAGCTCGAGATCGTGCAGGCCGCTGCCGACCAGAGCGGGAAGCGGACGGGGGAGGTGCTGGTGGAGATGGGCCTCCTCAAGGAGGAGGAGAAGATCTACTACGTCGCGCAGCAGGTGAAGGCGATCGTCTACTCGCTCTTCGGCTGGGAGGAGGGCCAGTACCGGCTGCACTTCGCCGACCGCGCCGCCGGGGAGGCGGTGAAGCTCGACCTCCACCCGGCCAACCTCATCGCCCGAGGCGTGAAGAAGCTGTACAAGCCGGAGCGGCTGCTCTCCCTGCTCTCCCCCGACGAGCGGCTCGTGCCCGCGCCCGAGCCCGCCTACGCCCTCCACGACGTGGAGCTGGAGCGCTGGGAGGCGGAGATGCTCCCCCGCGTCGACGGCACCAAGACCGTGGCCGAGCTGGTGGCCCTGGCCCGGCGGCCCGAGCACGTGGTCTACGCCTTCCTGTACGCGATGCTCTCGGTGAAGCTGCTCGACCGGACGTGAAAGAGCGGCCGGCTCCGGACGATGCAGCGGCCCGGACCGGTGGCCGAGCTCGCGGATCACCTGGACCGTCTACTCCCCGCCGGACCGGAGCACCCGCTCGATGCGCGGGTCGGGGACGAGCCACACCAGCACCACCGCCACGAAGACGGCGATGGCCGCCCAGCGGCTGGCGAAGGCCAGGGGCATGGCCAGGACGTAGGCGACCACCGAGGCCTTCCCCTTCCAGTCCGCGCCCAGCGCCCGGACGAGCGCCGAGTCCTGGCCGTGCAGCCGGCGCAGCGACAGGGTGAGCAGGAAGTAGGCCACGGCCGAGAGGAGCTGCACCCCGCCGTAGGCCGCCACCGTGATGGGAGCGGCCCCGTGCTCGCCCATCCAGGCCGTGACGAAGGGGACGAGCGAGAGCCAGAAGAGCAGGTGGACGTTGGCCCACAGGACCCGCCCGTCCACCCGCTGGACGGCGTGGAGCAGGTGGTGGTGGTTGTTCCAGTAGACGGCGAGGAAGACGAAGCTGAGCACGTAGGAGAGCAGCTTGGGGACGAGCGGCCCGAGGTCGCCGAGCTCGACGCCGTGCGGCGGGCGGAGCTCCAGGACCATGATGGTGATGAGGATGGCGATGACGCCGTCGCTGAAGGCCTCGAGCCGGGTGCGGGTCATGGAGCCCGTTCCTAGCGGGGAACCACCCCTGGCGCACACCGCACCGACAGCCCCCCTCAGACCTCCGACCCCCCGAGCCTCGCCGCCAGGGCCAGGTGCCCGGGCGCGCGCAGCGCGGCGCGGGCGGCGCGCGGATCGGGCGGCGGGCCGGCCCAGGCGAGCAGGCGCGCCACCCGGGCGCGCGCCTCGGCGATCCTCGCGCGCGGGACCCGGCCCTCCTCGACCGCCCGCCGGGCCAGGTCGATGGCCCGGTCCTGCACCGCGGCGTCGTGGCAGACGAGCAGGGCGTCCACGCCGGCGGCCAGGGCGGCCGGGACCGCCTCCTCCAGGGGGAAGTGGTCGGCCACCGCCTTCATCTCCATGTCGTCCGAGACGCAGCACCCCTCGAAGCCGACCCGCTCGCGAAGGATGGCGAGCGCGGAGCGGGAGAGCGTGGCCGGGCGCTCCGGGTCGATCGCCTCGAAGACCACGTGCGCGGTCATCACCGCCGCCACGCCGGCCCGGGCCAGGGCGCGGAAGGGCACGAGCTCCACCCGGTCGAGCCGCTCGAGCGCGTGCGGCAGGCGCGGCAGGTCCTGGTGCGAGTCCTGGCTCGTGTCCCCGTGGCCGGGGAAGTGCTTCGCGCACGCCGCCACGCCCTCCGCCTGCAGCCCCTCGGCCAGCGCCGCGCCGAGCCGGGCCACCACCTCCGGATCGCGCGAGAGGCTCCGGTCCCCGATGACGGGGTTGGCCGGGTTCGTGTCGACGTCGACCACCGGCGCGTAGTCCTGGTCGATGCCCACCGCCCGCAGCTCCCGGCCCAGGAGCGCGCCCACCTGCCGGGCCAGCGCCGGATCGCCGGCGTCGCCGAGGGCGCGCATGGGCGGCAGCTCGGTGAATCCCTGCGGCGCGCGCAGGCGGGCCACCCGGCCGCCCTCCTGGTCGATCGACACGAGGAGCGGGCGGCCGGCGGCGCGCTTGAGCTCGGCCACCAGGCCGGCCACCTGCTCGGCCTCCTCCACGTTGCGGGCGAACAGGATCACGCCGTGGACGCCGCGCCGGACCAGATCCAGCACCTCCGGCGACGGGCGGGTCCCGTGGAATCCCACGCAGAAGAGGCCGGCGATCTCGCGGTCGAGGGAGGCGGACACCGCGCGATCCTACCTCAGCCGAGGAGGAGGCCCTCGATCAGGAAGGCGAGGACTCCCACCGCGAGCAGGATCGACCAGAGGGGGACCTCGCTCCGGCCGCCCGAAGCCGAGGCCTCGGCCTCCACCCGTGCCACCCCGGCCCCGCCGAAGTAGGCGGTGAGCTCCTCCGGGTCGAGCCGGCGCGTGTCCGACTCGCGCGCATCGGGCCAGACCGCGAAGGCGAGCGCCGGATCGACGCGCTCCTCCCCCTGGGTCCGCACCTTCACCTGCCACAGCCCCGGCCGGTCGGGGGTGAAGGCGATCTCGCCGCCCCGCCCCCCGGCCGGCGCGGGCAGGCGCCGCTCGCGCCCGTCCGGGGCGATCAGGGCGGCCGCGGCCGTGCCCTCCGGCAGGCGGACGGCGCGCGGAGAGCCCACCACGGTGGGCGGGTCGCGCCGCTCCTCGAGCCCGCCAGCCAGCCAGGCGGCCAGGCGCTGCATGGCGGGGAGGAAGCTCGTCCGGATGGGCCAGTCGGTCCAGTCGCGGTCGAGCGTCGAGGTGAAGAGGAGGACGCGCCCGCGGCCGCGCCGCCCCTCCACCAGGGCCGGCGCCCCGTCGTCGAAGGTGGCCAGGACCCGGGCCTCGGCGCCGGGCCGGGCCAGCGCGTAGCGGAAGAAGCGGGAGCCGAGCAGCCCCTCCTTCGCCTCGCCGGCGAAGACCGACAGCGCGGGGTGGTCGAAGGCCACCTCGCCCAGGCGGGCGGCCCGCCCCTGCGCGTCGGCCGCGCCGCGCTCCGCCGCGGTCTTGACCACGTGCAGCGGCACCGGGAGGAGCCCGGGCAGCTCCTTCGCGTAGGTCTCCGGGTCGATCTGGTCGCCGAGCGACACGAGCAGCCCGCCCCCCTCGGCCACGAACTTCTGCAGCTCGCCCAGCTTGGCGCCCACCGAGCGGACGTTGAGGAGGAGGACGACGTCGTACCGCGGGAGATCCTCGGTCGCGAAGGCGTCGGCGTCCACCAGCCGCGGCCGCACCGGCGACCCGGGGGAGGCGAGCGCCGTCTCGACGAAGTAGGCCTCGTCCCGGTACTTGATGGGCGAGGGGGCGCCGTCCACCACCAGGGCCCGCACCTCGCGCGGCACGAAGAGCGCAAGGGCCCGGGCGTCGTCGTAGGGGAGCGCGTCCTCCGGGAGCGACACGGTCACCGCGGCGGGGCCGCCCGCGGCGAAGGCGTGGGCCAGGGCCTTGCGCGCCGACCCGCCCGCCGGGACCTCGACGAAGGCGCGCACGGCGGTCCGCGCCTCCGCGCCCGTCCCCACCCGGAGCTGCACGGGTAGCTCGGCCCGCCCCGATCCGGACCAGTCGGCGATGGAGGCCGAGAACCGGTACCCGCGCGGCCCGACCGCGGGATCCGGCTCTGCCTCGAGCGAGGTCAAGGCCGCGTTCGGCAGGGGGGCGCCCCGTGCGGCGTCGAGGACCGCCACCTCCGGCCGCACCGGACCGGCCGGCGAGGGGAGGGTGGGCGGCGGCACCTCCAGCCGCCAGGCCGAGGCGGCCAGGTCGGTGGCGACCACCAGGCGCTTTCCGAGCGAGGCCTGCGCCTCGGAGGCGCCCAGCGCCTGGATGGCGGCGGCCACGCAGGCGGTGAGATCGGCGTGCCCCGCCGTCGCCTCGGCCGACTCCAGGACCCGGCGCGCCTGGGCGCGGTCGAAGGAGGGCGCCTCGGCGGCGGGCGGCGCCATCCCGCAGGCGAGCGCCAGGGCGGGCTCGTCCGGGCCGAGCGAGGCGAGCGCCTCGAGGGCGTCGGCCCGCGCGCGCTCGAAGAGGGTGCGGTCCCCCAGCCGGTAGCCCATCGAGGCGGACGCGTCGAGGACGACGGCGGTGGCCCGCGGCCCGCGCGCGGTCGCCAGGGCCGCCTCCTCCGGCCGCTCGGCCCGCGGCCGCGCGATGGCCAGGGCCACCGCGGCGAGCAGGGCGGTCCGCGCCACGAAGAGCAGCACCCGCTTCAGGCGGAGCCGCCGCTCCGTCTCGCGCCGCGCTCGCAGGATGAAGTCGACGGCGGGGAACGGGATCGGCTTCGGGCGCCGCCGGAAGAAGAGGTGGACGAGGAGCGGGAGCCCCGCCGCGACGAGGCCCCAGAGCAGGGCGGGGTGGAGGAAGGAGAGGCCCATGCCGGTCCCGCCCGCTCAGGCGGCCGACCGCTCCCGGCGGGCGAGGAACGGGAGCAGGACCTCGTCCAGGGGCCGGTCGGTCCGGCACAGCGCGTAGTCGAGGTCGGCCTCCGCGGCCGTCCGGCGGACCTCGTCGAGCCAGCGGCGCAGCACCTCCAGGTAGCCCCGGCGGACGTCGCGGCCGTTCGCCTCCACGCTCCGGGCGTCCTCCATGGAGAGGAAGAGGGTGGGGTCCTCGAAGGGGAACTCGATCTCGGCCGGGTCGAGGACGTGGAAGACGGTGACCTCGTGCTTGCGCTTGCCCAGCTGGGCGAGGCGCCGCAGGACCGCCTCGTCGCGATCGAAGAGGTCCGAGAGCACGATCACCTGGGCCCGGCGGGGTGCGTGCTCGACCAGCCAGTCCACCGCGGCGCCCAGGCGGGTGGGACCGGCCGGCGCGGCGGCCGCGAGCACGTCCACCAGCGCCCCGAGGTGGCTCGCGGCGGCGGAGGGGGGGACGGTCCGCACCACCCGATCCTGCACCAGGACGAGGCCGGCGGCGTCCTGCTGGCGGACGAGGAGGTAGGCGAGCGAGGCGGCCAGGGCGCTCGCGTACTCGAGCTTGGAGAGCCGCGCGGGGGCCCCCCGGTAGGCCATCGAGCCGGAGGCATCCACCACCAGGAAGGCGCGCAGGTTCGTCTCCTGCTCGTAGCGCTTCACGTAGTACTTGTCGAACTTGCCGTAGGCCTTCCAGTCGATGCGGCGGACGTCGTCGCCCGGGGTGTACTCCTTGTGCTCGGCGAACTCGACCGACTGGCCGTGGTGGGGCGACTTGTGCAGGCCGGTGAGGATCCCCTCGGTGATGGCCCGGACCCGGAGCTTGAGGGTCCCGAGCCGGGCCAGCGCCTCCGGGTCGAGCAGCGGCCTCCTGGCCTCGGGCACGCGCTCTCCCACCTACGGCTTCACCTTCTCGAGCAGGCGCTCGACGATCTGGGCGCTGGTGACGCCCTCCGACTCGGCGCGGAAGTTGGTGATGACCCGGTGGACGAGGACGTTCTTGGCGATGGCCCTCACGTCCTCGACGCTGGCGGCCATCCGCCCGTCCAGGATGGCGCGGCTCTTGGCCCCGAGGACGAGGTACTGGCTGGCGCGGGGGCCGGCGCCCCAGGAGACGTTCTCCCGCACGAAGTCGGGGGCTCCCTCCTCGGCCGGGCGGGTCCGGCGCACCAGCTCCACGGCGTGGCGGACCACGTGGTCCGCCGCCGGCACGCGCAGCACCAGGTCCTGGAGATCCCGGATCCGCTGCGGGGAGAGGACGCGCCGCAGCGGAGGGCGCCCGGCCACCGTGGTGGACCGGACGATCTCCATCTCCTCCGAGGCGCTCGGGTAGTCCACCGTCACGTAGAACATGAACCGGTCGAGCTGCGCCTCCGGGAGCGGGTAGGTCCCCTCCTGCTCGATGGGGTTCTGGGTGGCGAAGACCAGGAAGGGCAGGTCGAGCGGGTAGGTCTCGCCGCCGGCGGTGACCCGGTACTCCTGCATGGCCTGCAGGAGCGCGGCCTGCGTCTTGGGCGGCGTGCGGTTCACCTCGTCGGCCAGCAGCAGGTTCGCGAAGATGGGCCCCTTCACGAAGCGGAAGGTCCGCCGGCCGGTGGTGTGGTCCTCCTCCAGCACGTCGGTGCCGGTGATGTCCGAGGGCATCAGGTCGGGCGTGAACTGGATCCGGCTGAAGGAGAGCTCCAGCACCTCGGCCACCGTGGAGATGAGGAGCGTCTTGGCGAGCCCCGGCACGCCCACGAAGAGGCAGTGGCCGCGGGCGAAGAGGGCCACCAGGAGGGCGTCCACCACCTCCCGCTGTCCGACGATGCGCTTCTCGATCTCCCCGGTGAGCAGGCGGCGGGCCTCGGCGAGGTCGCGCACCGCGTCCAGGTCGGCGTCCGGGGCGGGAGGGCTCTGGGTGTGGGCGAGCGTGTCCATGGTCTCCTTCAGGGATGGCCCGGGCCGGCCAGGATCCGCGCGAAGCCGCGCTCCCGCTCGGCCCCGGCGGAGTCGCCGAGCGCCTCGAGGGCCAGGGCCAGCCCGGCGTGGATCTCCGGGTCGAACGGGTCCTGCCGGTTGGCGCGCTGGAGGTGGTCGCGGGCGCGGGCATGCTCTCCGCGCGCGAGGAGCAGGCGGGCCACCTGCACGTTGAGCGCGGCGTAGTCCGGGTTCCAGTCGAGCGCCTCGCCGAGGGCCCGCTCCGCCTCCTCCTGGCGGCCCGATCCCGCCGCGGTCACGGCGAACTGGACCGAGAGGATGGGGACGCGCGCCCCGGCCATCGCCAGCGCCTTGCCGTACTCGACCCGGGCCGCCGCGAGGCGCCCCCGCACCCGCATGATCTCGCCGAGCCGGGCGAAGCCCCGGGCCCGCGGGTCGGGGATCTCCGACCACTCGGCCCACTCGCCTCCCTGCCTGGGATCGTCCCGGAACCGGAGCTTGCGCAGCTCGTGCTCGCCGCCCCGGGGAAGCGGGCGGGCGGCCAGGTGGCGCCTCCAGTCGGCCTCGAAGCGCTCGAAGCTCGTCCCCAGGGTCCGGGCCACCGCCTGCTCGGCGCTCGTCCCCGCCGCCACCTGCTCGAGCACCCGCGCGATCGCCCGGGGCCCGCCCTGCTTCACCAGGAGCTCCACCGCCAGCACCACCTCCGCGAAGGCGAGCGCCGCCCGCTCCTGGGAGGGCAGCCTGGCCATGGAGGGGTGCATCTCCTCGAAGGTGACGAGGTTCCCCTTCGCCACCGCGCTCCGGATCAGGGCGGCGGCGAGCGGCGAGAACGACTCTCCTCCCGTGCCGCGCCAGCGCGTCTCCGACCACTTGGCGATCCCCTCGTGCAGCCAGATGGGCGCGCGGTTGCGCGTGAGCCGGGTCACCACGTGGTGGGTGTACTCGTGGGCGGCGGTGTCGAGCCAGTCGTAGCCCTTGAGCAGGGCCTTCGGCGACAGCATCATGATCTTGTCGAACTTGCAGACCGCGACGGTCCCCGAGGTCCGGATCTCCGCCTCGGTGAGCGTCGTGAGGAGCGCGAGCTCGCGGACGTCGTTCACGATCTCGATCCGGAGCTTCCCCGTGTGCACCCAGCCGAGCGAGCGGGAGAGCGCCTCTCGCTGGCGCTCCAGCGCGTCGAGCAGGTAGGGGACGAGCACCTCGTCCTTCCCGGGCGGGTGGGAGACGACGAAGTGCCGGCCCTCGGCCCGCGCGTGTCCCTTCGTGGCCTCGCGGGCGGCGCGGGAGAGGGCGAGGTAGCCCGTGGGATCGTTCCCCGCGACCTCGAGG
>DATIUR010000053.1:0-2618 GCA_035466675.1 Anaeromyxobacteraceae bacterium
TGTCCTGGTCGGTGAGGAGCGTCTGCTCCATGCGCCCCTCCGAGCCCAGCACCAGCCAGGCGTAGGGGGCGGGGGGCGGCCCCAGGTCGGCCTCGGCCCAGCGGAGCAGCCGGCGGAGGAGCGCGTCGTTGAGCCGCCCCACGTACCCGCCGATGGCCGCCGCGTCGAGTCCGCCGGCCAGGAGCGACGAGGCCATCTCGGTGAGCGTCTTCCCGTAGCCGGGAAGGGCCTCCCGCCCGGCCAGGTGCTCGACCCGCCGGAGCACCGCCACCGGCCCCTGGGCGGAGTGGCGGAGCAGGTCGGTGGCGCTCAAGACCCCGACGATCTCGCCGTCGCGCGCGACGGGCAGGTGATGCGCGCCCACCTCGAGGAGCGCGCTCCAGGCCTCGTAGAGCGGCGTGGTCGACTCGACGGTCCGGAGCGGGCGGGAGAAGACGCGCGTGACCGGCACGTCCGGCCCGAGCCCCTCGGCCAGGACGCGGTTGCGGAAGTCACGGTCGGTGACGATGCCGGGCGGATCGGTCCCGACCAGCACCGAGGAGATCCGCTGGTCGCGCATCACCACCGCCGCCTCGCCCACGGTCGTCTCCCGTCCCACCCAGACCGGCGGGCGGCGCACCAGCTGCTGCACCTCGGCCGCGAAGTCGGCCTGGAACATGGCCACCGGCGAGTTCTCCAGGCTCGCCTTGAGCCGCTCGGAGAGCCCCACCGCGAAGTGGCCGGCGAAGCGGGCGTCGGAGAGGAGCCTCTGGAACTGGGCGTCGGGGAGGCGGTAGGCGAGCAGGTCGTCCTCGACGGTCACGTCGAGGGTCGCCTCCCGGGTGATGAGCGAGGTGTAGCCGAAGGTCTCCCCCTCCTCGAGCACCTGCAGGCTCTGGCCGCCGCGCTCGAGGCGCACCGCGCCCTTGCGGATGACGTAGAGGTGCTGGAGCGGTTCGCCCCCCTCGCGGACGATGCGCGTGCCGGCCGGGTAATAGCCGACCTCGAACCAGCGCGCCGCCTCGTCGAAGAGCGCCTGCGGCAGCGCGTCGAACGGCGGGACCGTCCGCACGTAGGCGACCGGGTCGATGGCGGCCATCGCCCGGAGACGATAGCAGATCGGCCGGCCCGCCGGCCCGGAACGGCGGAGGTGGTGGCCGCGGGAGGCGGCCCCGCGGCCGGGGGATCCCGGCTAGCCGGTGAGCTTGTGGACGATCTCGTCCACGTCCTTCGCGAGGGCCAGCGAGGGCGTGACCTTGATCTTCTTGCCGGCGATCTCGAGCGAGTAGCGCGGCTCCGCCTCGTGCGCGCGGTAGGCCTTGCGCAGGCTCTCCGAGATGGCGTTCACCTCGCGCACGGTGAGCCCCTTGCTCGCCATGAGCTTCTTGAAGTTGTGCTCCGCCCCGTCCGGCTCGAACCAGGCCACTCCGAACCGGTCCGGTGGCAGGCCGATGAAGGCGAGCAGGAACCGGTCGGTGGGGACGACCTCGATCTTGTCGTGGATCTTGGGAACCCAGCCGTCCAGGATCGCGCGGAACTTCTGGAGGCGCGCCGCATCCGGCGAGGCCGGGTCGAGGGGGGGAAGCTCCTTGCCGCCGCCGAACAGCTTGCCGAGAAATCCCATTCGTCCGCTCCTTTCGTTCCGGTTTCGCTCAGGGAGATCGAGAGGCCGAAGAGAAGGGAACGGGCCGCTCCGAAGGTTTCCCTTCAGACAGCGGCCCGGCTGCCTGGTCACCTCCGGAGGATCACCAGATCCTCCGGACCCGCCCGGAATAGGGCCACAGGGGCCCGGGGCGCGTCAAGGCGGATCGGCCCGGAAGCCATGGTGATCAGCCCGGGCGCAGCGCTCCGCTGGCGACGATCGAGGCGGCCCACACCACGCCCACCGCCAGCATGGAGGTGAGGAGCACGCGCTCGTAGGGCGCGCCCGGCGGCAGGAGGAACCGCGCCACCGGCCAGGTGATCGGCTTGCACAGGAGGCGGAAGAAGCCCTTGAGCTGGCTGTCGGGCTTGCGGCTCCTGCGCTCCACGATCCAGCCGAGCCCGAGGTAGATGAGCAGCATCCAGCACACGAGCCGCACCAGCGTCACCACCTTGAGCGCGAGCTCAGGCTCCACGTTCCGATCCAGGGAAGGAAGGGGCGAGGCGGGGGGACGGATCCCCCCGCCTCGCGCGCGGTGTCGCTAGTGCGCCGGGCGGCCGATGGGCTCGGCCGAGGTGCCCGACTTGGGGTAGCGGACGCTCGTGACGAGATCCTGGAGCTCCTGCGGCGGCGGGGCCGTCAGCAGCGACACGATCCAGATGGTGATGAACCCGAGCGGGATGCCGAAGACGCCCGAGGCCACGGTGGTGGTGCCGAACCAGGAGACGCCGAAGAAGCGGCTGCCGACCATGTAGAAGAGCGTGGTCCCGAGGCCCACGATCATGCCGGCGATGCCACCGGCCCGGTTGGCCCGCTTCCACCAGATGCCCATCACGAGCGCCGGGAAGAAGGAGGCCGCGCCCAGGCTGAAGGCCCAGGCCACCAGCTCCACGATGATGGCGAGCCGGAACGTCGCGGTGTAGGCCGCGACGAGCGCGGTGGCGATGAGGAAGATCTTGGTGATGGTGAGCCGCTTCATGAGCGACGCCTTGGGGTT
>DATIUR010000054.1:0-5417 GCA_035466675.1 Anaeromyxobacteraceae bacterium
GAGGGCCACTCCACCTCGGACGACCCGCGCGCCTACCGCCCGGCCGAGCTGGTCGAGCCCTGGCGGCGCAAGGACCCCATCCTCCGTCTCCGCCGTTACCTCGCCGCCCGCGGCCTCCACGACGACGACGGCGAGAAGAGGCTCCAGGCGGAGATCCGGGAGCAGATCCAGCAGGCGCTGCGCGAGGCGGAGGGCTTCGCGCCCAAGCCTCCGGTGGAGTCCCTGTTCGAGGACGTCTACGCCGAGCCGCTCCGCCAGCAGCGCGAGCAGCTCCAGGAGGTCCTCGAGGCGATCCGCGAGGACCCGCGGGTGGCGAACCCGCGCCACTCCGACGCGTGAGCGGGAGGCCGCCGTGCCGGTCATGAACATCATCCAGGCGGTGAACGACGCCCTCCGCCTCGAGATGCGCCGCGACCCCTCGGTGGTGGTGCTGGGCGAGGACGTGGGCAAGTTCGGCGGGGTCTTCCGCGCCACCCAGGGGCTCCAGGAGGAGTTCGGGTCCGACCGCGTCAGCGACACGCCGCTGGCGGAGGGGGGCATCGTGGGGACCGCGGTGGGCATGGCCCTCTACGGCCTCAGGCCCGTGCCGGAGATCCAGTTCGCCGACTTCATCTTCCCGGCCTTCGACCAGATCGTGAACGAGGTGGCCAAGTACCGCTACCGCTCCGGCGGGCAGTTCACCTGCCCCATGGTGATCCGGACGCCGTACGGCGGAGGCATCCGGGGCGGCCACTACCACTCGCAGTCGCCCGAGGCCCACTTCGTCCACACCGCAGGCCTCAAGGTGGTGGTCCCGTCCAACCCCTACGACGCCAAGGGCCTGCTCATCAGCGCCATCCGGGATCCCGATCCGGTCATCTTCTTCGAGCCGAAGCGCGTCTACCGCGCGGCCAAGGGCGAGGTGCCGGTGGAGGCCTACCAGGTGCCGCTGGGGCAGGCCCGGGTCACGCGCCCGGGGAGCCAGCTGACCGTGATCGCCTGGGGGGCGATGTGGCACGAGGCCGCGCAGGCGGCGCGGGAGGCGGAGGAAGAGGGGATCGACTGCGAGGTGCTGGACCTCCGCTCGCTCCAGCCGCTCGACCTCGACGCCATCGTCGCCTCGGTGAGGAAGACCGGCCGGGCGGTGGTGGTGCACGAGGCGCCGCGCACCTGCGGGTTCGGGGCGGAGCTCTCGGCGCTCGTCCAGGAGCGCTGCTTCCTCTCCCTGGAGGCCCCCATCCAGCGCGTCACCGGCTTCGACACGCCCTTCCCCTACACGCTCGAGAACGAGTACCTGCCGCGGGCGCCCCGCATCCTGAAGGCGATCCGCGAGGTGGTCCGCTTCTAGCCCCCCCGGAGGTCCCATGGCGTACCAGCTCGAGCTGCCCGACATCGGCGAGGGGGTGGTCGAGGCGGAGGTCCAGAAGTGGTTCGTGGCGCCCGGCGACGCCGTGGAGGAGGACCAGCCGCTCGTCGAGGTGATGACCGACAAGGCCACCGTGGTGATCCCCTCGCCGCGGCGCGGCCGGATCGTGCGGCTCTTCTGGAAGGAGGGCGAGATCGCGAAGGTGCACGCGCCGCTCGTGGAGATCGAGCTGGACGGGGCCGCCGCGGTGCGCTCGGCGTCCGCGCCGGCGGCGGGAGAGGCGGGCGGGGCGCGTTCCGCCCCGGCCCGGGACGCGGCCCCGGCCGGCGAGACCGCCGGCGGTCCCTTGGGCGCCCCGGTCCGGGCGCTCGCCGCGCCGGCGGTCCGGGCCCTGGCGCGGGAGATGGGCGTCGATCTGCAGGCCGTCCGCGGCACCGGGCCGGGCGGGCGCGTCACGCGGGACGACCTGGCCGCGTTCCGCAAGGGGGGGAACGGCGCGGTCGCCCCGCAGACGCCGGCGGCGCCGGCCGCGGCGCGCCCGTCCGACCCGCCGGTCGAGGAGCGCATCCCCCTGCGTGGCGTCCGGCGGAAGATCGCCGAGAACATGGCCCGTTCCAAGCGGACCGCGGCCCACTTCACCTTCGTCGAGCAGGCCGACGTGACCGAGCTGATCGTGGTGAAGGAGCGGATGGCCGCCGCGGCGAGGGAGGAGGGGGTGAAGGTCACCTTCCTGCCCTTCGTCCTCAAGGCCGCCGTGGCCGCGCTGCGGAGGTTCCCGCGGCTCGCCGCCTCGCTCGACGAGGAGCGGCAGGAGATCGTGGTGAAGCGGCGCTACGACCTCGGCATCGCCGCCTCGACCGAGCAGGGCCTGGTGGTTCCGGTGGTGCGAGGCGTGGATCGGCTCTCGCTGCTCGACCTGGCCCGCGAGGTGGAGCGGCTGGCGCAGGACGCGAAGGCGGGCCGGCTCCGGCCCGAGGACGTGGGGGGATCGACCTTCACGGTCACGAGCCTGGGGGCGCTGGGCGGCCTCTTCGCCACGCCGGTCCTGAACCACCCGGAGGTGGGGATCCTCGGCATCCACCGGATCCGCCCCACGCCGGTGGCGCGCGACGGGCAGGTGGTGGTGCGCGACGTGATGCACGTCTCGCTCACGAGCGACCACCGGGTGGTGGACGGCCACGAGGCGGCCGCCTTCACCTACGAGGTGATCCGGGCGCTCGAGGACCCGAGCCTGCTCTTCCTGAGGATGGCCTGATCGACACCCACTGTCACCTCGACAGGGCCGACTTCGACCGGGACCGGGCCGAGGTGCTGTCCCGCGCCCGCGCCGCGGGCATCGACGAGATGGTGGTGCCCGCGGTGGGCCCGGAGGGCTGGCCGGCGATCCTGGACCTGGCACGGGCCGACCCCGGGCTGCACGCCGCGCTGGGGGTCCACCCGCAGCTCCTCCCCGCGCTCGATCCGGCCGACGACCTCCGGCACCTCGGCGCCCTCGAGGCGGCGCTCGCCCAGGGCGGCGCGGTGGCGGTGGGCGAGTGCGGGCTCGACGGGCCCGCCGTGGGGGAGGGCGCGCCCCTGGAGCGGCAGGTGGCCGTGCTCCGCGCCCACCTGCGGCTGGCGCGCCGGCTGGAGCTCCCGGTGATCCTCCACTGCCTGCGTGCCCACGGGGCCCTGCTCGCGCTCCTCGCCGAGGAGCCGCTCCCCGCCGGCGGCGTCCTGCACAGCTACTCGGGGAGCCCCGACCAGGTCCGCGCCTACCTCCGGTTCGGCCTGCGCTTCTCCTTCGCCGGCGCCGTCACCCGGGAGCGCGCCCGCCGGCCGCTCGAGGCGGCGCGGGCCGTTCCCCGCGACCGGCTGCTCCTCGAGACCGACGCCCCCGACCAGACCCCGCACCCGCACCGCGGCCGCAACGAGCCCGCCTTCCTGGCCGAGGTGGCCTGGGCCGTGGCGCGCGCCCTGGGCACCTCCCTGGCCGAGGTGGACGCGCTCACCACCGCGAACGCCCGCTCCCTGTTCCGGCTCTGACTGACGGCGGAGACCACCTGGCCCGATCCCTTTCGCGGCGGGCGCTACCGGGTGCCGAGCGGGTGGCGCCAGACGCTCACCCAGATGGTGCACTCCACCTCGCCGCTCTCGGTGTATCCCGTCCTGCCGCGCAGCTCGTCCGCGACCGGCTCGAGATCCATCCAGCGTGGGTCGGTGTGCTGCGGATCCCCGATGGCGGCGTGCCCGATCTCGTGGACGAGCACGGTCTGCTCGACGCACTGGAACGTCCCGATTCCCGGGTCCCGCGTGGAGACGCGGATCTCCCCGTGCTCGTAGCACCCCAGGGAGGACGCCTGGCCCCCGCACGGCACGTACTGCGCGCCCACCAGCGTGATGGTGGTGCCGCGGAGGTCGATCCAGTCACCGCCCCAGTAGCGGAGGGCGGCGTCGATGGTGCTCTCGAGCCGAGCGGGGAGATCGCCCTGGCGGGCGAAGGGCGCGTCGCTCTCGACGTAGACGCCCGTTCCCCGGACGCTGAAGTCGGGCGGCGGTCCGCACGAAGCCGCGCCGAGGAGGATGATGGTGGCCAGCGCCCGCCAGACGGACACCGCGACTCCCTCCCGTGACTGAACGCGACACTACCTCTCCCCACATGTGATCGCCAGAAGGTAAACGTGTGACACCGGAGCATGGTACACACGGGGCGATAGGCCAGGAAATCCGGTCACATCGCGCGGTATCCTGGAAGGGCATGGTGCGCAGGCTTCCCCCCCGTCTCGATCGGACCGCCCGCCTGCTCGGCGTGGAGGCGATGGACCGTCTCGCCCGGGCTCACGTGGTGGTGCTGGGCCTGGGCGGCGTCGGCTCCTTCGCCGCCGAGGCGCTCGCCCGGGCCGGCGTGGGACGCCTCACGCTGGTGGACGGCGAGAGGGTGGACGAGACCAACGCCAACCGGCAGCTCCACGCCCTCCAGGCCACCGTGGGCCGGCCCAAGGCCGAGGCGATGGCCGAGCGGCTCCGGAGCGCCGCAGCCGGAGCGGAGATCGAGGCCGTGGCCGAGGCGTACGGACCGGAGAACGCGGAGCGGCTCGTGCCGGCCGGCCTCTCGTTCGTGGTGGACGCGATGGACACGGTGGTGGCCAAGCTGCACGTGGTGGCCCGGTGTCTCGAGCTGGACGTGCCGGTCGTGACGGTGGTGGGGGCCGCCCGCCGGATCGACCCGACCGCCGTCCAGCTGACCGACCTCTCCGAGACCCACACCGACCAGCTGGCCAAGGACGTGCGCAAGTACCTGCGCCGGCGGCACGGGATCTCGGCGACGGCGCCGCTCGGCGTCCTGGCCGTCTGGTCGGCGGAGGAGCCACGCCGCTCGCTCCCGCTTCCCGGAGACGAGCAGGGCATCCCCGGCGTGCGCCGGCGGGAGCCGGGGGAGCGGAGGCGCGAGGCCCGCGTCCTCGGCAGCGCGGCCTTCGCCACCGGGGCCTTCGGCCTGGCCGCCGCCGCGGCGGTGGTGCAGCGGCTGGCCGGGGTGGCGCCCGTCCGCAGGGACGCGCCCTCGGCGAAGGAGCTGGCCCGGCGGCGCAAGCCGGGAAGGAGGCGGACGTGACGGCGAGATCCTTGCTGCCGGCGGTGGCGGCCTGTCTGGCGGCCTGGCCCGCCGCGGCTTCGGCCCAGGTGGAGTTCGGCGCGCGGGTGGCCTACGCCGTGCCCTTCGGCGACGTGCAGGGTCCGGAGGCGGCTTCGTCCGCGCCCGCGCTCGAGGACGTCGCCCGCATCGCCGTCCCGATCCAGGTCGATGCCCTCTACCGGATCGGGCCCCGGCTCTCCCTGGGCCTCTACGTTTCCTACGCCGTGGTCCGGTCGGACTTCTCGCCGGAGGGCACCGGGGTGGGGTGCGGCCAGGGCGGGGCGGACTGCTCGGCGTCGCAGATCCGCGTGGGGTTCCAGGCGGCCTTCGCCCTCCGGCTCGGCCTCCTCGAGCCCTGGGCGGGCGCCATGATCGGTTCGAGGAGATGAAGCCTGCGATCCGGGAGCGGCTCGTGGCCGAGCGGCGGAGCGCGGCGCACGAAGCCTTCCCGAAGGCGCT
>DATIUR010000055.1:0-1854 GCA_035466675.1 Anaeromyxobacteraceae bacterium
CCGGGCGCCGCCCGGGCTACCGCTCGACGGCCCGCTTCAGGCCGGAGGCGAGGTCGTTCAGCGCCTTGGCCTCGGAGGCCACCGACTGCGTGGAGGACATGGTCTCCTGGGTGGCGAGGTAGATCTCGTTCATCGCCTTCAGGACCTGGTCGATGCCGTGGTCCTGCTGCTGGGCGACGGTGGCGATCTCCTTGGCGGCCTGCGAGGAGTCGCGGAGCGCGGTGGCGAGCCGGCGGATCGTCTCCCCCGTGCCCGAGGCCACCTGGGCGCCCTGCTCGGCCCGCCGGATGCCCACCTCCGCCGCGGTCATGGCGGAGAGCATGGCCTTGTGGACCTCGCCCAGGATCCCCTTCACCTGGGCCGCGGCGCGCTTCGCGTCGTCGGCGTGGTGGCGCATCTCGCCCACCACCTCGGCGAACCCCTTCGCGGCCGGCCCGGCCTTCTGGGCCTCGGCCCCGGCGGTGTCGGCCAGCCGCTGCGAGCGGTCGGCGATGTAGTTCACCACCGACGCGATCTCGAAGATGTCGCGCATCCGGTTGTTGAGGCCCTCGATCTTCTGGGAGAGGCCGCGCACCTCGTCGGCGAGCTTCATCATCTCGTTCATGCTCGTCTCGACCGCGGTCAGCCCCTCCTGCGAGACCTTGGCTCCGCTCTGGGCGAGCCCGATCACGGTCTCGGCGGTGAGGGCGGCCTTGGTGGCGGTCTGGCCGAGCTGGCCCATGGTGGCGGTGGTCTCGCGGACCGAGGCGGCCGTCTCGGCGGTCATGCTGGAGAAGGACGAGACGGTGGAGAGCAGCGACTGGGCGGCGCTGAAGAGGTCCTTGGCGGTCTTGGTGAACGCCTCCCGCTTGGCCGCCTCGATGTCGCCGATGGTGTCCTGCTTGCGGCCGATGAACCCGGCGAAGGCGCCCAGGAAGATGGGGGCGGTCCAGATGATCACGAGCAGCGGGTCGGAGTTCGCCGCCGTGAACGTCGCCAGCGTGCGCTCGTCGGCCTGGATGAACCGGATCACGTTGGCGATGACGGGGAACGCCAGGCCGAACAGCGCCCCCCAGATGGCGTACTTTCGCGTGTACATGGCTCTCCCGCGTCTCCGAGGCCCGTCGACCGCGCCATTGTGCATCGGAAGGTGAACGCCCGCCAGATCCGGGCCGGATGTGCGCAGGGGTGCGAGGCGCCTCCGCGGCCGCGGATCGCGCGGCCCGCGCCGCGGAGGGCGGCCGCTGGCGTGCCGGCCCGCCCCGAGGTACGCATGGGAACCACCCATGGACACGCCCGCCTCCGTCCTCCCGGGCGGCGCCCCGCTCGCCGCCCTGCTCCCCGGCCGCGGCGAGACGCTCGCGCCCGACGCCGTCCTGGACCGCTTCGTGACCTGGGCGACGGGCACCGGCCTCGCGCTCTACCCGCACCAGGAGGAAGCCATCCTCCACCTGCTGGACGGCGCGCACCTCGTCCTCTCCACCCCCACCGGCTCGGGGAAGTCCCTGGTGGCGACGTTCCTGCACTTCAAGGCGATGGCCGAGGGCCGTCGCTCCTTCTACACCTGCCCCATCAAGGCGCTCGTGAACGAGAAGTTCTTCGACCTGTGCCGCCTCTTCGGGCCGGAGAACGTGGGGATGATGACCGGCGACGCCGCGGTGAACCGGGACGCCCCCATCGTCTGCTGCACGGCCGAGATCCTGATGAACCTGGCGGTGCGCGAGGCGGACCCGCGCGCCGACGCGGTGGTGATGGACGAGTTCCACTACTACGGCGACCGCGAGCGCGGGGTGGCGTGGCAGGTCCCGCTGCTGGTCCTCGAGTCGACGCGGTTCCTCCTCATGTCCGCCACCCTCGGCGACACGAAGGCGGTCG
>DATIUR010000056.1:0-12175 GCA_035466675.1 Anaeromyxobacteraceae bacterium
CCTCCCGCGCCTTCTCCAGCTCCGCCTCGAGCGACCGGGCCCGGGACGACTGGTGCTCCGCCTCGGCGCGGGCCTCCGCCAGCCGCGAGGCGACCTTGTCGAGCTCCTCGCGGAGCGCCGGCGCGCCGCCGGCCCGCCGGGCCGCCTCGGCCTGCTCGAAGGCCTTCTTCTTCGCCTCCTTCAGCTCGGCGCGGAGCGCGGTCGCCTCCTCTCGCCGCTCCTTCGCCTCGGTGCGGGCGGCGGCGCCGGCCTTCCGGGCCTCCTCCGCCTCCGCCCGCAGGCCCTCCAGCTCGGCCCGCCGGGCGGCCAGCTCGGATCGCGCGGCCCGGTGCGCCAGGAAGAGGGCCACCGCGGCGAGCACGCCGGCCAGGGCCACCACCACTGCGATTCCGTTCATGCCTTCTCCCTACCCAAGATCGGCCCGATTGGGAAGCGAGGTTCGGCGCGGCCGGTGGCCGCCGTCCGGGGGGTGATAGGATCCCCATCGCCGCATGCACCGGGTCGCGAACAAGATCTTCCTCACCTTCGCGGTGGCGCTGGCGGCCTTCGGGCTGGTGGCCGCCTTCGGCATCGCCCGGCTGCACGGGCTGGGGCGCGACCTGCGGCTCCTCTCCGCCGGCTACCTCCCCCTCACCCGGATCGCCGCCGAGATCGACGTGAAGGACTGGGTGGCGGCGCGCGCCCTGGAGGCGCGGGCGCTCGACCCGAGCGCCCGCCACGCCTACCTCCCGGTCGCGCGCGCCCACTTCCCCGCCCTGGTGCGCGAGAAGATCGAGGAGGGGAAGGTGGTGGTGCGCGAGGCCCTGGCGGTGGCCGGCGCGGAGGACGTTCGCTTCCTCACGGGGGTGTCCGGCCGCCTCGACGTCCTGGCCGCGCGCTGGTCCGAGTACGACCGGGAAGCGCGGGGCCTGCTCGACGCGGTCGAGCGCGGCGACGGCCTCGACCCGCGGACCGCCGCGGCCTTCGACGCCCGGGTGCAGGTGGTGAGGACCCTGGAGCGCGGCCTCTCCCTGGACGTGAAGCTGCTCCAGGTGGAGCTGGAGCGGCGCATCGCCGACCAGGTGGGAGCCGCCGAGCGGGGCGAGGCGCGCACGGTGGCGCTGGTCGTGATCTACTCCCTGCTCGCCTTCGCGGTGGGCGCCGGGGCGGCCCTCATCTCCCGGCGGCTGCTCGCGCCCATCGCCACCCTCACCGAGGGCGTGAAGGCGGTGGCCGCCGGCGACCTCTCCCGCGAGGTCGAGGTCCGCCGCGACGACGAGATCGGCGTGCTGGCCCGGGAGTTCAACGCCATGGCCGCCTCGCTGGGCCGCCAGCGCGACGAGCTGCGGCGCGCCGAGCGGCTGGCCGCGGCCGGGCGGATCGCCGCCCAGATCACCCACGAGATCCGCAACCCCCTGAACAGCATCGGCCTCAACGCGGAGCTGCTGGCCGAGGAGATCGGCTCGCGGCCGGAGACCCGGGAGGCGCTCCCGCTGGTGGCCGCCATCATCCGCGAGGTGGACCGGCTCCACGGCGTGACCGAGGAGTACCTGCGCTTCTCCCGCCTCCCCCGCGCCATGCTCGCGCCCGCCGACGTGAACGAGATCCTGGCCGGCCTGCTCGACTTCGTGGGCCCCGAGCTGGTCGCCGCCGGCCTGGAGGTGCGCCGGGAGCTGGCCGTGGACCTGCCCGCCGTCCGGGCCGACGAGGGGCTGCTCCGCTCGGTGTTCCTGAACCTGCTCCGGAACAGCCGGGAGGCGACGGCCCGGGGCGGAACGATCTCCGTCTCGACCCGCCCCGCCGGAGACGGCGGCGTGGAGGTCGAGGTCCGTGACACCGGCGGCGGGATCCCCGCCGGCGACCTGCCCCGCATCTTCGACCCGTTCTACTCGACCAAGGAGCGCGGCACCGGCCTGGGCCTGGCCTTCGCCCAGCAGGTGATCCAGGAGCACGGCGGATCGATCCGCTGCGACAGCGCGGTCGGGGTGGGGACCACCTTCACCGTCCGGCTTCCCGGCGGGCCCTCCGGGCGGGTGGCGGCGGTGGAGGCCGCGAGCGCGACGTGACGAGCCCGCGGCGAAAGGCGTCCGGCTGGAGCGCGGGGCCCGGGCGGCGCCGCGGGGGCGGGCCGGACCGGGCCGCGCGCCAGGACTGGGGGCGGCTCTCCCGGGCGGTGCTGCCGAACGGGCTCCGCGTGCTCACGGCCCCGCGGCCCAGCCTCCACTCGGCCACGCTGGCGCTCTACGTGCGGGTCGGCTCCCGCCACGAGACCGCCGAGCAGAACGGCGTCTCGCACCTGCTCGAGCACCTCTTCTTCCGCGGGTCGAGGGGCTGGCCGGACACGCTCGCCATGAACGAGGCGGTGGAGCGCGCCGGCGGGAGCCTGAACGGCGTCACCGCGCGCGATCACGGCTGCTACTACACCGCCATCCACCCCACCGGGCTGGAGACGGGCCTGGCCGTCCTGGGCGACCTGGTGCGGCGTCCCCTCCTCCGCGATCTCGACCTCGAGCGGGAGGTGATCCTGGAGGAGATCCTGGACGAGGTCGACGTGGACGGCCGCGACATCGATCCGGACAACCTGGCCAAGCGGCTGGCCTTCGGCGACCACCCGCTCGGCTTCAAGATCGCCGGGACGCGCAGGACGGTGCGCCGGCTCGGCCTGCGCGAGGTGCGGGCCCACCACGCCCGCTTCTACGTGGGCGAGAACCTGGTGCTGGCGGTGGCGGGCCCGGTCGAACCGGGCCGGGTCGAGGAGCTGGCGGCGGCCCACCTGGGCGCGCTGCCGCGCGGCGAGCGGAGCCGGGACGTCCCGCCGCCCCCCTGGCCGCGGGGGCCGCGGGTCGAGGTGGTGGAGCACGAGGACGCGCAGGCGGAGTTCTCGCTCTCGTTCCCCTGCCCGCCCGAGTGGCACCCCGAGTTCCCGGTCCACCTCTGCATCCGGCGCATCCTGGACGACGGCCTCTCCTCCCGCCTCCCGCTCGAGGTCGTCGAGCGGCGCGGCCTCGCCTACTCGCTTCACGCCGCCATCGACGGCTTCGCCGACGCGGGCATGACCGTGGTGGAGGGCGCCTGCGCCCCGCGCAAGCTGCCGCGCGTCATGGCGGAGGTCCTCCGCGTCCTGGGCGGGCTCGCCCAGGAGGAGGTCCCGCCCGCGGAGCTCGAGCACGTCCAGCGCCGCCATCGCACCACGCTCTCCTTCTCGCTCGACTCCGCCGCCGACCTGGCCGGCTGGTACGGCGCCGGGGAGATCCTCGCGTCGCCGGAGGGGCTCGAGGACCGCTGCCGGCGCGTCGAGCGGGTCGCGCCCGCCGACGTCCGGCGCGTGGCCCGGGCCACGTTCCGGCGCGCCAACCTGGTGGCGGTCGTGGTCGGACCGGCCGGGAGGCGGGGGCGCGCCGCCGTGGAGCGCCTGCTCGATCGCGCTCCCGGGCTGCCGGACTGACCGTCTCTCGCGACCGGGTCTCACGCCGCGTCGCGCCATCTCGCCGGCGCCCCGCCGGGGGATGCTGCGCGTCGATCGCACCGTGTAGGATACGCGCAATCCGTCGCTTCGACCGTCAACGAGGAGGTGCACGTTGCAGGAAGGATGCGTCGACTGCCGCGCCCTGCCGAGGCTGCACGAGCTGGGACCCTGCTACTCGGAGACCTTCCCCGTGGAGGCGCCGAACGGAGTGCGGGTCCAGATGACGCTTTGCCTCTGCCTCAGCTGTGGAGCGCGGTTCCAGGACAGGGGCGAGCTGCGCGAGTACCTGCGCAGCAAGCTGCCGGCCCCGCCACGGTTCGCCGTGGCCTGACGCCGGGAGGGTGCCGGGGGCTACCGCGACGGAGCCCACCGGAACATGCGACACGGGGGACTCGACGCGCGGCGACCGGCGGCGCGTGGGTCCTGGTTTTCGCCGGCGATCGGGAGGGGCAAGTGGGCATCGAGCGGCGGGGCGAGGTGGCGGCGCGGAAGCCGGGGCGCTGACGTGGCCCTCCCCTGGGACCCGAGCCTGGCCGTCGGCCTGCCGGAGATCGACGGGCAGCACCAGGAGCTGTTCGCGCGGATCGACCGACTCATCGTGGCCATCCAGGCCGGCCGGAGCGGCGCGGAGGTGGTGCGCCTGCTCGACTACCTCTCCCGCTACGCGGTGGAGCACTTCGCGGCGGAGGAGCGGCTCATGGAGGAGCGCCAGTACCCGGAGCGCGAGGCGCACCGGGCGGAGCACCGCCGCTTCGAGGAGGACCTGGCCGGGCTCCGGGTCGAGCTGGCTCGCGACGGGCCGGGCGCCCTGCTGGTGGTCCGGGTGAACACCCGCGTCGCCCTCTGGCTGCGCGACCACATCTACCGGACCGACAAGGCGCTGGTCGCATTCCTCACGGATCGGTACCTGAGCTACACCCGCTCCTGAGACCCGATCGCCGTGGCGCGCGCACCAGCCGTGACGCGGCTCGGGGGCGGTGCTACCCTGAAGGGGATGACGGACTTCGTCACCCGCGCGCTCCTCCGGCTTCGCGAGGACCCCGGCTTCAGCCGGAACCGCCACTTCCTGGCGCTCTCCTCGCCGGAGGGGCGGAGGGCGCTCCGGGCCCACCGCCACCTCAGGTCCCTGGAGCGGGATCTGGCGGCCGGATGGGTCCCGACGGTGGCGCGCGAGCGGGAGCGGGTGCGCCTCACGCTGCGGGGCGCACGCGGCGCGCGCACGGCCTGGCTGACCCGGACCGAGTTCCGGCTCCTCTGCGGGAGCCCCGCCGTACGCGAAGCGCTGGGCGCCGACGCCGAGCCTTGAACGTGCGTCCGCCCTCCGGGATCGTCTTCGACCCGCTCCTCGAGACCGGGAACCGGCTGGTGGACCGGCAGCACCGCGAGCTGTTCGCGCGCCTCGGCGCGCTCTTCGAGGCGAGCCGGGAGGGCCGCGGGGCGGACGAGGTGAGGCCGCTGCTCGGCTACCTTCGCGAGTACGTCGACGCTCACCTCGCCGCCGAGGAACGTCTCATGGAAGAGGCCGGCTATCCCGACCTCGAGCCGCACCGGGAGGAGCACCGGGCCCTTCTCGCCACCTTCCAGGCGCTCCAGGCGCAGTTCGAGGAGTCCGGCGCGGATCTCCTCTTCGTCGTGCGCCTCTCCCAGCGCGTCACCGAGTGGCTGAAGGAGCACATCTACCGGGCGGACCGGACGATGGCGTGGTGGCTGCGGGGGCGGGGCGGCTAGACGCGCCGCGGCTCGGATCGCACCGCCATCATGTCGCGGGCGAGCAGGGTCTCGCGCGGACCGCGGCCGGGTTGCCCGCGAACGGGCGATCGGCGAAGGCGTCCACCTGGAAGATGGGGATCCGCACGGTCACTCCCGGTCAGGTCCGGGGCGCGCGCGCCGCCGCGCCGGCGAGCAGCGCCCGGAGGGCCTCGGCCGCGTCGGCTCCGCCCCGGGAGACGCCGCCCGGCGCGTCCCGGACGGCCTCGGGTACCGCGGCGTCCGGCGGGCCGCAGACCACGACCGGCAGCTTCAGCACCCTGGCCAGCTCCTCCAGGAGCGGGGCGACGTCGGCGGCGGGCAGCAGCACCAGCGCCCCCAGCGCGCCCCCCGCGAACGGGCGCCAGAGCGGGCGCTGCTCCCGCTCCCCCGGGATGGCGGTCAGGTCCACGCGCACCCCGTCGCCCAGCGCGAGCCGGCCGAGCGTGCCGAAGCCGGCCTGCCCGCCCTCCTCCTGCGAGAAGCCGGGCAGGGCCGACAGGCGGGCCAGCGCGCTGCGGCGGGCCAGCGGACCTCCCCCGGCCACCACCACCTTGCCCACCGTCTGCGGCCCGCTCGACCGCCCGCGGGCGATCCGGGCGCGCAGGGCGTGCAGCTCGTGGGGGACGAGCAGCGGCGCCTCCTCGGCCGGCGGCCGGCGCTCGATCCGCCGCACCGTCCCGTGCTCCAGGAGCGCGCGCACCGCGCGCATGGCCTCGAGGTCGGAGGCGTGGGTGCGGTCGAGCAGGTCGCCGAAGGCGAGCGGCCGGGCCAGGAGCGCGACCACCTCCTCGGTGACCGGGTGCAGGCCGGGCGGCATCTCGGAGGGGTGGACGGTGAGCGCCAGCACGTCGTGCGGCGGCGGCAGGTCGGGCGACAGGCGCGACACCTCGTCCGCCTGCCTGAGCCCCTCCAGCACCAGCTCGTCCAGCTTGCGCTCGATCCGCTCCGGGACGGCCTCCTGGCCCGGCACGAAGGCGAACTGGCCCTCGCGGCGGGTGAGCAGGCGCCAGAGCGCCTTCTCGCCGGAGACCTCGCCCATGCGCGCGTCCACCACCCGGCCCTCGCGCAGCCAGACGTCGGCCCGCTCGTCCTCGCGCTCGACGGCGAGCCGTCCGGTCTTCCGGTTGACCGCCAGGATCTGCAGCAGGTCCACGAGCGGGATCTGGGCCAGGTTGCCCTCGATCTCGCGGCTCTCGCCGGCCACGGCGCGCGAGGCCTCCAGCCGGCGGAAGGCCTGCTCGATCCGGGCCAGCACCTCGTCGAGGCGGAAGGGCTTGGCCAGGTAGGTCCCCAGCCGGACCCGGTCCGGGTCGGGGTTCTCCCCGGTGAGCAGCACCGGGATCCTCTCGGTGCGCGGGTTGGTGCGGAGGATGCGGACGAAGGTCCGGGCGTCGACGAGGGGCGTCCTGTCGTCGAAGATCACCAGGTCCGGGAAGCGGAGGATGGCGACCTGCAGGGCGCGGGACCCGTCGCGCGCGCCGTGCACCTGGAAGCCGCGCTGGCGGAGGGCGGGCGCGAGCGTGCGCACCGTCTCGGCGTCGGGATCGGCGATCAGGATCTTCCGGACCGGGGGCATGGGCTAGACCGGCGTCAGCTCGTAGAGGGCCTGGAGCTTCGAGACCAGCGCGCCGACGAGGGGCGCGTCGGAGGTGTGGAAGCACCGCCCGCCCTGGGCCAGGAGGCCGTAGGCCGACTGCTCGGAGAGGAAGAGGAGGAAGTCGTGGTCGACCATCCGCTTGTCGCCGTCGAGGTACACCTGGGTGACGAGCGGATGGGAGGGCCCGGCGTCGGCGCCGCGGGGGCCGAGCAGGACCACCTGGGCCGCCCCGTCCCGGGCCCGGGCGCCCGCCTCGGCGGGCGGGAGCGAGGCGACCACCTGGGCGCGCCCGACGCCGCCGCCCAGCCCCACGTAGAGGAGCCCGCGGGCGCGCGGGTCGCGGGCGATCTCGCGCGCCGCCTCGCGCTGCGCGGCCGCGAACAGCTCCGGGTCGGCGGGGAGCCGCGCCGAGGGCGAGCTCTCCGGGATGCGGGAACCGTCGGAGAGCAGGAGGTCGGCCAGGTCCCAGAAGGCCGAGGGGGAGAGGTCGCCCAGGTGGAGCCGCCGGAGCATCGAGCCCCGCTGCTCGCCCAGCCGCGCCCGCGCCCAGTGCAGCATCTCGTCGAAGTCCTCCCCGTCCTTGGGGAAGGCGGCCGCGCCCATCGAGACGAGGACCGGGCAGCGCTCCTCCATCTCCCGGATCGAGGGCTCCTTGCGGATCTCGTCGGAGGCGCGCCGCAGGAACATGAGCGCGCCGAAGTGGTCGGTCTCGGGGAGCAGCACGTAGTACTCGTTCTCCGAGATCTTGGCCAGGATGTCGGCGTCGCGCACCGCCCGGCCCACCGCGGTCACCAGGTCCCTGCCGGCGCGCCGGTACAGCTCGCGCCCGCCCTCCTTTCGCATCTGCTCGGCGTTGTCCAGCGACAGGACCGCCAGCGAGAAGGCGCGGGCGTAGCGGCGGGCCTTGTAGAACTCCTTGCCCGCGTAGTCCACGAAGTAGGAGAGGTTGTAGGCGCCCGTCTCCCGGTCGCGCAGGCCCACCCGCTCGATGGCCTGGAACCGCCGCGCGTTCTTGACCGCGATGGCGGTGAAGTCGGCCACCGTGAGGGCGGCGGCGGTCTGCTCCCGCTCGAAGGGCCCGCGGGCCCGGTGCGACAGCAGCGCCAGCCCCAGGATCTCGTCGTCGGCCACCATCGGGACGTAGAAGGCCTCGCCGGCCGGCGTCTCCTCGCGGTGAAAGGGCGCGCCGCCGCGCAGGGAGGGCTCCCAGCCGGGATCGCGCGGGTCGACCTGCGGCGGCAGGGCCTCCCGGTCCACCAGCCCGCGCCAGCCGCGCAGGGCGAGGCCGCCCTTCTCGTCGGCGATCCAGAGGGCCACTCCCTGCGCGTCGGTGACCCGCCCCAGCACCGAGAGCGCCAGGTCGAGCACGCGCTCCAGGTCGAGCGTGGCGAGCAGCTCCAGGCTCTGCCGGTAGAGGGCCTGGGACTTCATGATCTCGACGTTCTCGGTGAGCAGCTGCTGGTGCTCCCGGCGCAGCTGCACCCGGGCCAGCGCCCGCCCGGCCACCTCGAGCAGCTCGTCGCGGTTCACCGGCTTGGTCAGGAAGTCGGCGCACCCCGCCTTCATGGCGGCCACCGCCACGCGGACCTCGTCGTGGCCCGTGATGGCCACGCACTCGATGGACGGGTCGCGCCGCCGCACCTCGCGCACCAGCCCGATCCCGTCCAGGCCGGGCATCACGATGTCGGTCACGAGCAGGTCGAACTGCTCCTCGCCGAGGTGCTGGAGGGCCTCCTCGGCGGAGGCGGCCAGCCGGGTGGCGTGGCCCGCGCCCGCCAGGATGTCGTTGAACATCTCCAGGTGGAAGCGCTCGTCGTCGACGATGAGGATGCGGCCGGCAGCCATGTCAGAGATCCGCCTCCCCGGTCAGGACGCGCACGGCCGGGCCGCGCAGGACGACGCGCCCCAGGTCCTCGCTCACCGTGACGGCGAGCGCGCCGCCGGGCTGGCGCACCTCGACGGGCACGCCCGCCCGCGCCTCGCCGCGCCGGACGGCGGCGACGACGGCGGCGCAGGCCCCGGTCCCGCAGGCGCCGGTGAGGCCCGCCCCGCGCTCCCAGACCACGAGGTCGATCCCGGTGGGACCGGGGCGGGCGAAGCCGACGTTGACGCCGCCGGGAACGGCCGCCTCGAGGGACGGTCCCACCGCCCGGGCCCGCTCCACGGTGGGCAGGTCGAACAGCACCGCGTGGGGGTTCCCCATGTCCACCCGCACCGCGCGGAGCCGCTCGCCCGCCACCTCGAACACCTCCTCGCCCTCCACCCGGGCGGCGCCCATCTCCACCGAGACGGCCACCACCTCCCCGGCCCCGCCGCGCTCGACGGTGCAGCGCTTCGGGCCGGCGCCGGTCTCGATCACCATCTCGCCGGCGGCGCCGCGCGTCTCGGCCAGGTGGCGGGCGAAGCAGCGGATCCCGTTGCCCGACGTCTCGGCCACCGAGCCGTCGGAGTTGTAGAGGTGCATCCGCGCCACCGCGCCGGCCACGCGCGGGGGGAGGACGGTGAGCAGGCCGTCCGCGCCCACGCCCCTCCGCCGGTCGCACACCCGCCGCGCCCGCTCCGGCTCCACCAGCGGCCCGTCCACGACCACGAAGTCGTTCCCGAGGCCGTGGTACTTGGCGAAGCGGAGCGTCATGAGGTGCGCGGATGATACCCCAGCGGCGGGGCGGGGATCAGCGGCAGAACCGCTCGACGGCGCGCGCCAGGATGGCCGCCGCCCCCTCCAGCTCCGACACCGACACCCACTCCCCGGTCCGGTGCGCCACCCGGATGTCGCCGGGGCCGAAGACGCACGCCTCCGCCCCCATCCCGCACACCTCGGGCAGCTCGGTGCCGAAGGGGACGGTGGTGGAGGCCCGGCCGCTCTCCGCCTCCAGGAACCGGACGATCTCGGCCTCCCGCGGCGTCTGGGCGGCGGCGTCGGTGCGCAGCGGCGCGATGGCGAACCGGAGCTTGCCGGCGGCCGACTGCGCCAGCCGCGCGCAGGCGTCCTCCAGGAGCCGGAGGGCGCGGCGCGGGTCCTGCCCGGGGAGCGGGCGCCACTCGTAGGCGAAGCGGCACGCGCCGGCGATGATGTTCCGCGCCTTGCCTCCCGCGATCACGCCCACGTTCCAGGTGGTGAAGGGCGGCTGGAAGGTGCCGTCGCGCTCCCGCGCCAGCTCGGCGCCGATGCGCTCCAGGTCCCCGAACAGCCGGCCCACCGCGTGGATGGCGGAGGTGCCCACGTCCGGGTAGGCGCTGTGGCCCTCGACCCCCTCCACCTCGACCTCGACCGCGCAGTACCCCTTGTGCGCGCGCACGGGCGTGAGCGAGGTCGGCTCGCCCACCACGGCGTGGCGGGGGTGGATGCGCCCCTCCGCCAGCGCCTGCTTGGCCCCCAGGCAGCCGACCTCCTCGTCGGCGGTGAAGAGGAGCGTGAGCGGGCCCTGGCCGCGGGCGCGCGCCGTGGCGGCCAGCGCGGCCGAGAGGAACCCCTTGTTGTCGGCGGCCCCGCGCCCGTGGACGCGGCCGCCCCGCTCCTCGCCGGAGAGCGCCTCCTTCCACTCCGGGTCAAAGGGGACGCAGTCGGTGTGGCCCACCAGGGCGAGGCCGCCGGGCTCGTCCGGACCGCGCCGGCAGACGAGGTTCCCCTTCTCGACGCCGGCCGCGTCGGTCCAGGTGGCCCGGCGCACGTCGAACCCCTGCGCGCGCGCCTCCCGCTCGAGCAGGTCGAGGACGGGGAGGTTCGACCGGGCCGAGGTCGAGTCGATCGCGACGAGCTCGCGGAGGAAGGGGACGATCTCCATCTCGGGCAATCTACCGTCGGTCCGGCCGGCCGCCCAGCGCGGGGCCGGGTACCCGCCCGGGACCGGCGCGCGGTCGCCCCGCCCGACGGCTCCGGGGCCCTCACGGCACGACCAGCGCGACCGCGTCGAGGTCGATCCGGGCCCGCTCGATGGCCAGGGCCGTCGCGTCGCGGTGTCGCCGGAGCGCCTCGACGGCCACCTTCACGGCCGCCGCCGGCGCGCCGCCCGACCGGGCCGACTCCGCGAGCCGCTCCTCCTCGGCCAGGGCGTGCGCCACCAGGCGCTCCACCGCCTCCTCCTTCCGCGCCTCGAGCAGGCGGGCGGCCTCGGCCGCCGCGGCGGCCCGCGCCGACTCGAGCAGGGCGGCGGGCGCCGGACCCACCCGGGCGTCGCCGGCCTCCTCGATCTCCGCCTCGAGCCGCTCGGCCCCGCCGGCGAGAACGCGGTGGCCCGCGCCCAGGTCCACGAGCAGCGCGACGGGCGCGAGGTCGAGGTACCGGGAGGCCTGGCGCGAGGCGGGCCGCGCCCCCGGCGTCACGTCGGCCGAGGTGGGGAGCGAGGGCTCGAACCGGACGTACAGCGCCCCGCGGCGAGGCGCCCACTCGCGCCGCAGGACGGCCGATCGCCCCGCCGCGCCGTCGCGCACCACCTGGAGGAGCGCCTCCACCAGCCGGTGGCCGGTGGCGAGCCAGTGCAGCTCGTCCCGGGCCACGGCGGTCTCGCGCCAGAAGCTGCCCAGCCAGGTCTCGTTCTCCTCCGGGATGGCCATGCCCGGCAGCGCCTCGACCTGCATGGCCGCGCCGAGCGTGAAGGCGACCTCGAAGGGGTGGACGTTCTGGTCGGTGTCCACCTCCAGGCCCAGCCGCCGCCCCGCCTCGACCACCACCTCCTCCAGCTCCTCCTCCAGCCAGCGGGCCAGCGCCACCAGGGCGTGCTCGAGGGCCTCGCCCAGCTCCGCGCCCGGCAGCGCGGCCGGGCTGCCGACCGGCGGCGCGCCCGCCTCCTCCTCGGCCGCGAAGAGGGCGTCGATCTCCTGCGGCGGCTCCTCGCCGAGCCGGGCGAAGGAGCGGCGGACCAGGGAGGCGAGCTCCGGCAACGAGGCGGAGCGGATGTCGAGCAGGGGATCGCCCGCGTGCTGCGCGCGGCGCGCCGCCGCCACGCGGGCGGCCAGGTCGGCGCGGAACGCCTCCCGGGTCCGGTCGCTGCGCTTCCGCCGGAGCGCCTCCAGCTCCTCCGGGACCCGGGCCAGGACCGCGTCGAGGCCGCCCACCGGCTCCTCGAAGATCCCGATCTCCCGCTCGTACAGGTCGGCCAGGAAGGACTCCTCGCCCGGCTCGACCACGAAGTGGATCTCGACCGGCCGGGACTGGCCGAGCCGGTCGAGGCGCCCGATGCGCTGCTCGAGCACGAGCGGCGAGTCGGGCAGGTCGGCGCAGACGAGGTGGCAGGTGAACTGGAAGTTCCGCCCCTCGCCGCCCGACTCGCCGGAGAGGAGCACCATGGGGCCGTCCGGATCCCGGAAGCGCGCCACCAGGCGGTCGCGCGCCTCGATGGAGGGCGCGTCGTCGTAGAGCAGCGCCTCGAGGCCGGCGCGGGCCA
>DATIUR010000057.1:0-4514 GCA_035466675.1 Anaeromyxobacteraceae bacterium
CATCATGTGGTCCACCGGCACCGGGGCGGACCTCATGAAGCGGATCGCCGCGCCCATGATCGGAGGCCTGGTCACCTCGTTCCTGATGGAGCTGCTCGTCTACCCCGCCGTGTACTACCTGTGGAAGAAGCGGGAGGTGAGCGACGAGGACCGCCTCACCGAGGCGCCCGCCGCCTGAGCGACCGGTGGACGCGCTGACCTCCGCCGCGGGGAGCCTCGGGCTCGCCATCTCGGCCCTGCTGGTGGTGCTCGGGTTCCGCCTGGCGCGGCCCGGAGGCGGCGCGGAATGGCTCGCCTTCGCCGCCTACGCCGCGGCCGTCGCCGCGACCTTCGCGGCCGGCCTGGAGCGTGCCGGGGCACCCGGCGCCCCGGGAACGCCGCTCCGCCTCGCCGGGGGTGCGGCCCTGGTGGCGGGTCTCCTCGTCGCCGGATCGGCCGCCTCCCGGGCCCGGCGACCGCCGCGCCCCGGGGGCCCGCCCGCGGCCGGCGAGGGCCGCGCCGGCCCGTGGCTCCCGGCCGGCTTCGCCCTGGCCCTCGCGGGCCACCTGCTGCGCAACCCGTCGCGCGCCGGCGCGATCGCCACGGCCACGGCCGTGGTCCTCCAGGCGTGGGTCGCGCTGCGGGGCCGGCGCGGCGCGGACGGGATTCCGGGCCCGCGCTGATCGTGGGCTCCGGCCCCGGGTTCGCCCGCCCGTCACCGCGCCGGGGCGGCCGGCCCGAGCTTCACCCGGGTGGCCTCCATGCGGCCGCCCGCCGCCTTCGCCCGGACCACGGCGCGATCGCCGGCGCGGGCGTCGTCGCGCGCCACGTCCTTCCCGCCGCGCTCGAAGCGGGTGGCCGCGGAGAGCGCGAAGACGAGCTCGTGACCGTCCGGCGCCCTGAGGACGATCGCCTCGGGGGTGACGCGCTCGATGGTCCCGATCGCGCGCTCCCCCGCCTCGTGGCCCCGGGCTGGCATGGCGCCGGCCAGCAGCGCGAGAAGGAACAGGTTTCTCGTGGCACGCATGGGCACTCCTCTCCAGGATCGGTGGTGTCGTCAGTGGCGGTGGGCGTCGCCGGCCGGCCGCTCCGGGGCCCGGCCCGTCCGGAGGAACTCCTCCTCCGCCTGGAGCTCGCGCCACTCGGCCGGCGACCTCGGGTTCAGCGCCTCCATCTCCGCCTTCTCCTCCTCGGTGAGCCGCGGGAGGTGCCGGACGAAGTGGACGAGCTGCCAGCTGCCCTCGGCGCTCCCCGGCCCGCCGAAGGAGGGCATGCCGGTGAGCCGGATCCCGTTCTCGATGATCCAGAACAGCTCCCCGTCGGTGAGATCCTGCGTCGCGCGCGCGCGCATGTCCGGGGCGCGGGGGTGGAGGCCGCGGCCGAGAGGGGCGTCGCCGCTTCCGTCGTTCGCGTGGCATCCGGCGCAGTGATCCGCGAAGTGCGCGCGGCCCTTGGCGATCGCGGCGCGGTCCGGCGGGATCGGGTTGGCCGCCTCCCGCACCTCGCCGGGGATGGCCCAGCCCCGGACGGCGCGCGCGATCGACGCCTCCAGCCGGGAGGGCTCCCCGCGCGCGGAGATCCCGCCTCCGACGAGCACGGCGCCCGCGCCGACGACCAGGACCACGGCGAGGATCCCGCCCGCCACCGCGGAGATGCACAGCGCGCGACGCATGCCCGACATCGCTGCTCTCCTAACCTCGAGGGGAGGGGCGCGCACGGCGCGGGATCCGCCGACGGCCGGGCGCCCCGCCGCGGGGGGAAACGGCGGGGCGCCCGCCGGCGCGCACCCCGGTGCGCGCCGGTGCCGTCGGGGTCAGCGCCGAGCGCAGTCGCACGAGGAGCCGCAGTGGGCCACCATCGCGCGCCTCGCGACGGGGGCCAGCACCAGGAGGCCGCCCGCGACGCCCCGCGCCTGGTCGGTGGTCGAGATGGCTGCGATGGGGACCGCCGTGGCAGCGGCGGCGGGCGCACGGGCCAGCGCCCTCGCCGCGTCGGTCGTGGTCGGGACCGCGCCCGGGAGGGCGGCGGCGGGGGCGACGTCCCGGGGCAGGCTGAGCCCGGCCAGCGACCGCGCCTCGTCGGTGCTCGACGGGGCCGGGTCCGCCCGCGCCGACGCGGGCGCGGCGAGGAGGGCGGCGGCAAGGAAGGTCCAGGGGATGCGGGTCATGCTCGGTCTCCTTTCCGGTGCTGCGAACCGCCGGCAGCGGCCAGCGCGCCGGGGCTCGGTCCCGGAGAGAGCAGGCGGCGTGCCACGCCGGGCGCGCGCCTGGAACTCCGCGCCCCGCCTGGCCATGGCGATCCGCTCCTGGCACCGCCGCCGCCGCCGGACCGCCGCGCGCGTGACCGGGCCCATCACGGCGTGACCGATCCGGTCACGCGGCGAGGGTCGCCCGACCCGATCCGGGTCGCCGCGGGTCCGATCCCGACGGCGGCCGCGTCACAGCGCGGCGGCGAGCCGGCTCCCCTGCTCGATGGCCCGCTTCGCGTCGAGCTCGGCGGCGACGTCGGCGCCGCCGACGAGATGGACCCGGACCCCCGCCGCCCGGAGGGGCTCCGCCAGGCCCCGCAGCGGCTCCTGGCCGGCGCAGAGGACGACGTGGTCCACCTCGAGCACCCGCGGCCGCTCGTGCTTCTCTCCGAAGCTGATGGCGAGCCCGCGGTCGTCGATGCCCTCGTAGTTCACGCCGCCCAGCATCTCGACCCCCTTCCGCTTGAGGGCCGTCCGGTGGATCCAGCCGGTGGTCCTGCCGAGCCCCGCCCCGGGCTTGCGCGCCTTGCGCTGGAGGAGGTGGACCTCCCGCGCCGGCGGCGAGGGCCGGGGCGCCGTGACCCCGCCGCGCACCGCCTCCGGATCGGCCACGCCCCATTCCCGCAGGAAGGCCGCCAGCTCCCCGCCCGCCGGGACGGGCTCGTGGACGAGGAACGCGGCCACGTCGAAGCCGATGCCGCCCGCTCCCACGATGGCGACGCGCCTGCCCACCGGCCTCTCGCGCAGGAGCACGTCGACGTAGGAGAGGACCCTGGGGTGGTCCTCCCCCGGGATGCGCGGGTCGCGCGGGACGACGCCGGTGGCGAGGATCACCTCGTCGAAGCCGGCCCGGGCGATCTCCTCGGCGCCGGCGCGCCTCCCCAGGTGGAGGCGGACGCCGGTCGTCTCGATCCGGCGGCGGAAGTAGCGCAGCGTCTCCCGGAACTCCTCCTTGCCCGGGATGCGCATGGCCATGAGGAACTGGCCGCCGATCTCGGGCGCCGCCTCGAAGAGATCCACCTCGTGGCCGCGCTCGGCGAGCACGGTCGCGCAGGCGAGCCCGGCCGGACCGGCGCCCACCACGGCGACGCGCTTCCGCCGCGCCGCCGGCGCGTAGACGATCTCGGTCTCGTGGCAGGCCCGCGGGTTCACCAGGCACGAGGCGATCTTCCGCTCGAAGACGTGGTCCAGGCAGGCCTGGTTGCAGGCGATGCAGGTGTCGATCTCGTCGGCCCGCCCCTCCGCGGCCTTCCGGACGAAGTCGGCGTCGGCGAGGAGCGGCCGCGCCATCGAGACCATGTCGGCCGAGCCCTCGGCCAGGATGCGCTCGGCCACCTCGGGCGTGTTGATCCGGTTCGTGGTGCAGAGCGGGATCTTCACCTCGCCCCGGAGCTTGCGCGTCACCCAGGCGAAGGCGGCCCGCGGGACGGCGGTGGCGATGGTGGGGATCCGGGCCTCGTGCCAGCCGATGCCGGTGTTGAGGATGGTGGCGCCGGCCTGCTCCACCGCCTTCGCGAGCAGGACCACCTCCTCCCAGGTGGAGCCGGCCGGGACGAGGTCGAGCATGGAGAGCCGGTAGACGAGGATGAAGTCCTTCCCCACGGCCTGGCGGATCCGCGAGACGATCTCCACCGGCAGGCGCATCCGGTTCTCGTAGCTCCCGCCCCACCGGTCGGTGCGCCGGTTCGTGTGGGCGGCCACGAACTGGTTGATGAAGTAGCCCTCGGAACCCATCACCTCGACGCCGTCGTAGCCCGCCTCGCGGGCCAGCCGGGCGGCGCGCACGTAGGCGCGGATCTGCCGCTCGATGCCCCGCTCCGAGAGCGCCCGCGGCGTGAAGGGGGTGATGGGCGACTTGAGCCGGGACGGCGCCACCGAGAGCGGCGTGTAGCCGTAGCGTCCGGCGTGCAGGATCTGGAGCGCGATCTTGCCCCCCTCGGCGTGGACGGCGTCGGTGAGCTGCCGGTGGGCGCGCGCGGCCCGCCGGCTCGCGAGGCGCGAGCCGAAGGGCGAGAGCCACCCCTCGACGTTCGGGGCGAAGCCGCCGGTGACGATGAGGCCCACGCCCCCCCGGGCCCGTTCGGCGAAGTAGGCGGCGAGCTTCGGGAAGTCGCGCCGCCGGTCCTCGAGCCCGGTGTGCATCGAGCCCATCAGGACGCGGTTCCGGAGGGTGGTGAAGCCGAGGTCGAGCGGCGCGAGCAGATGAGGATAGGTCGTGGCCACGGGTATCGCGGGTGCGGCGCCTTCAGCGCATCCGCCTCCGGATCATCGCCGCGGCACGGCGACG